>NZ_RZPF01000083.1:0-13029 GCF_004022735.1 Mesorhizobium sp. M7A.F.Ca.AU.001.01.1.1 | reverse complement strand
CACCCGGAAGGTGCGGCCAAACAGGTTGAAGTCGTTGACGTAGAGCGAGCCGAGATAGATCTGCAGCGTGTTGAAGACATCGGGCAGGTTGAGGCCGAGCAGTTTGGCCTTGCTGCGGTCGAGGTCGTAGTTGAACTGTGGCGTCGAGGTCGAGAACGGCGAGAACAGCTGCTGCGGGTTGATTTCCGGCTGCTTGCGCGCCTCGGCGATCACGGCTTGCGTCGCATCGTTGAGGGCTGAACTGCCGCGGCCGGTCAGATCCTCGACGACGAATTCGAAGCCGCCCGTCGTGCCGATACCGGGGATCGACGGCGGATCGAAGCTCAGCGCGAAGGCTTCCGGGATCTGCATCAGCTTGCCGCGCACATCGGCGACGAGCTTCGATGCGCTCTGGTCGGGGCCCCGCTCCTCCCATGGCTTCAGGATGGCGAATTCGACCGCCGAATTCGATTGCGCGGCACTGGTCAGGAAGTTCAGGCCGCTGATCGAGCCGACGATGTCGACGCCGGGCGTCGCCTGCAGGATGTCGCGTGCCTTCTGCGCCACCGCGTCGGTGCGTTCCAGCGATGCGCCGTCGGGCAACTGGATGACGACGAAGAAATAGCCCTGGTCCTCGACCGGAAGGAAGGTCGAGGGCAGGCGCTGCCAGACGAAGTAGGTGGCGACCAGCCCCGCCGCGAACAGGCCGAGCATGATCCAGCGCAAACGGATGAGGATGCGCACACCATTGGCATAGGCGTGCGACAGCCTGTCGAAGCCGGTGTTGAACCAGCGGAACGGGGCGAACTGCGTTTCGCCGCGATGCCGCAGGAAGGCGGCACTGAGCGCGGGGCTCAGCGTCAGCGAGTTGAAGGCGGAGATGCCGACGGAGATCGCCACCGTCAGTGCGAACTGGTTGTAGAGCTTGCCGGAGACGCCGGGAATGAAGGCGACCGGCACGAACACCGCCATCAGCACCGCGGTGGTGGCGATGATCGGGCCGGTGACCTCGGTCATTGCGGCCTTGGTCGCCGCAAGCGGTTTGAGCCCGGCCTCCAGCTGTCGTTCGACATTCTCGACCACGACGATGGCGTCGTCGACGACGAGGCCGATCGCCAGCACCATGCCGAGCAGGGAGAGCATGTTGAGCGAGAAGCCGAGCATCTCCATGACGACCAGCGTCGCCACCAGCGACACCGGAATGGCGATGGTCGGGATGATCGTCGTGCGCCAGCTTTGCAGGAAGAGGAACACCACGGCGACGACCAGCACCAGCGCTTCGCCGAGCGTGATCAGCACGTCATGCATCGACGCCGAGACGAAACGGGTGGTGTCGTAGTGCATCGCATAGGACACGCCCTTCGGGAAACGGCCCGACAGCTCCTGCATCTTGTCCTTGACGCGCTGCTGCAGATCGAGCGCGTTGGAGCCGGGCATCTGGTAAACGGCAAGCACCACGGTCGGGTCTTTACCGAAGAAGGCAGACGACGAATATTGCAGCGCGCCGAGTTCGATGCGGGCGACGTCGCGCAGCCTGACCAGCGAGCCGGTATCGGTGTTGGCGCGCACGACGATGTCGCCGAATTCCTTGGGATCGCTCAAGCGGCCGACGGCGTTGACCTGCATCTCGAAGGCGGTGCCGGCGGGTGCCGGCGACTGGCCGATCTTGCCGGCCGCCACCTGGACGTTCTGTTCGGCGATGGCGTTTTGCACATCGACGGCGGTGATGCCGAGATTGGCGAGCTTGTCGGGATCGAGCCAGACGCGCATCGAATAGCGCCGCTCGCCGAAGATCTGCACGTCGCCGACGCCGGGCAGCCGCTTCAGCGGGTCGACCACCTGCAGATAGGCAAGGTTGCTCAGCGCCACCGGATCGACCGAACTGTCGGGCGAAGTCAGGTTGACGATCAGGACGAAGTTCGGATTCTGCTTCTTGATCGTCACGCCGCCCTGGTTGACGATCGCCGGCAGCGACGAGGCGGCCTGCGAGACGCGGTTCTGCACGTCGACGGCGGCGGTGCTCAGCGAATAGCCGACATCGAAGGTGATGGTGATGGTCGAGGAGCCGTCATTGGAACTCGTCGACGACATGTAGGTCATGCCCTGCACGCCGTTGATCTGCTGCTCCAGCGGCGTCGTCACCGTGTCGGCCACCACTTGTGCGCTGGCGCCCGGATAATGGGCGCTGACCACGACCTGCGGCGGCGTGATGTCGGGAAACTGCGAGACGGGCAGCAGGAAATAACAAATCGACCCGGCGAGCACCATGATGATGGCGATCGCCGAGGCGAAGATCGGACGGTGAATGAAAAAGTTTACCACGACACGCACGCCTCTCCGGCTGCTGTTGCCCGCCCGAAGGCGCTGGCAACCCTGGACAGCCTTTGGCCGCGCTTGTCACCGAGGCCGTCCCGCGAACGCAGCAACGGCACCTCGCCACGCTGCGTATCGGCGAGCGAGCGCAACATCGTCTC
Source organism: Mesorhizobium sp. M7A.F.Ca.AU.001.01.1.1 (assembly GCF_004022735.1). Taxonomy (NCBI): domain Bacteria; kingdom Pseudomonadati; phylum Pseudomonadota; class Alphaproteobacteria; order Hyphomicrobiales; family Phyllobacteriaceae; genus Mesorhizobium; species Mesorhizobium sp. M7A.F.Ca.AU.001.01.1.1. Next base: position 10,576 of record NZ_RZPF01000083.1, on the reverse strand, counting down.
GAAGGCGCGCGGGTCGACGCCATCGGCTTTCATGACCAGCCGGATCATCGGATCCCGGACGGCTTCATCTATGGTAAGATCGCGGCGCTGTGGCATGGCCGGCTCCTTGTCTGTCGATTCGCAGCCCGTGCTCGCGAACCGTTTTCATCTCTTCACCGGCCGAGGCCGCATGATTGGCAGTTTCTCGCCCCTCTCGTCTGGCAGGGCCGTTCACGGCCTTGTTATTGACGGTGGACGATATAGGTGTTACCAGTAAGTAACATTCTGGAAGTTACAGACCGGTAACACCCTAGTCAAGAGGTGGCCGAGGGTTTTTTGGAAACGAAAGGAGATCATGATGGCAGACGGCATCGTGGAGCGCTCTCGTCCCCGGGATCGGATCCTGGAGACGGCACGCGACATGTTCCACAAGCATGGCATCAAGGGCGTCGGCGTCGACGCCATCACCGAAGCTGCCGGCACGAACAAGATGACGCTCTATCGTCACTTCGAATCCAAGGACGAACTGATCGTCGAATGCCTGCGCGCCAATGCGGCCAAGGCCGGCGCTATGTGGGAAGCATTCGAGGCCGAATTCCCTGGTGACAAGCTTGCCCAACTGCATGCCTGGGTTCGCAAGGCGGCTGCCATGCTCAATGCGGACGGCCGCGGCTGCGACATGGCCAACGCCGCCGCTGAGCTGACCGAGCCGGACCATCCGGCCAGGCTGGTGATCAAGGAGCTCAAGGAAGCCCAGCGCGCGCGCCTTGTGACGCTATGTCGGGATGCCGGCATTGGTCAGGCCGAACTGCTCGCCGATACGCTGTCGCTGTTGTTCGAGGGCGCGCGTGTCAGCGTGCAGACCGTGGGTACCGAAGGTCCGAGCACCCAGTTCGTGCGCATGGCCGAAGGGCTGATCGTTTCGTTCCGGGGCGCTGCCGCCGGTTGAGATTCGCCACGATTGTTGGCGGGTTACGGCTCTATGACGGAGGGCCGCGTACGCCGTTGACCCAGGCGGTATGGAAACTCCGGCGGCCAAACGAAAAAAGCCCGCTGCCGGGAGGAGGTGGCAGCGGGCTCGATTTTCGAATGTGGCGCGGGAGGAGGTGCACCCCATTCAGCGTCGGCATCGCATCTGGGAGGAGTAGATGGCCGACAACCAGAACCTACGAGTTGCCCAACGATTCGGCAACAAAGAAACTTGCATAGCTGCTGTGCAGATTTGCCGTGCCAATTATCATACAAATCCGGCAACAGGCATTTTTGCAGGCCGCCTGCTTCACTGCACCGGCACGTTTTCCCTGAAGATCAAGCGCGGTTCGATGAACTTGCGCGTCAGATAGGGTGCGGAGGAGGCAATCGAGCCGAGCAGGCGAATGACCGACTGCTCGGCGATCAGCCGCGCATTCTGGTCGATGACGACATCGGCGAGATCGTCGACGAGATGACCGCGCGTGTCCTTGGTCAGGTCGTGGCAGATGAACACCGGCTTGCGGTTCGGCCTGGCCTCGCGGATCGCCTTTGCAACGCCCGAATGTCCAGCTCCGACGCAATAGATGCCGAGCAACTCTGGCTCGTCGTGCAGTGCCTTCATGGTCTCGGTGTAGCTGGCATCGGGCTCGTCGTTGATCTCGACGGCGCTGCTGACGGTCAGATTGGGAAACTCCTCATTGAGCACCGAGCGGAAACCCATCTCGCGTTCCTCGTGGCCGCGATAGGAACGTGAGCCGACGACCATCGCCAGATGGCCGGTGCGGCCGCCAAGGAAGCGTCCCATCAGCAGCGCCGCCGTTCGTCCCGCCACCCGGTTGTCGATGCCGACATAGGCCGCGCGCGGTGCCGTCGGAACATCGGACACCAGCGTCACCACACGCATGCCGGCTTCGACGATGTCGCGCAGGATGTTGCGCGTACGCGGATGATCGACAGCGATCACGCCAACGCCATTGGCCCTGAGCGACAGGTTTTCGACAGCGCTCTGCAGCGCGTTCGGCGAGATACCGGCGAGATTGTGGATCCGGCACGAGGCGACAAGCGGCAGACGCGCGGCGTAGTCCTCGATATGCCCGGCGAGATCGCGCATGAAGGCATTGCTGCCGATCGGCAGCAGGAATTCGAGGTGGGCGGGCCGCGAGGGCAGCGTCACCTGATCGGCGACCGGCAGGTAGCCGAGTTGCTTGGCCGCCTCCATGACGCGCTGGCGGTTGGCCGCACTCGCACCCGGCCGGTTGTTCAGCACCCTGTCGACCGTTGCGGTCGACAGCCCGCAATTGCGGGCGATATCCGAGACGGTGGCTTTCATGCCGCTACCCACAGCCCGCATTGCGGGCAATATCCGAGACGGTGGCTTTCATGCCGCTACCTATGCGCCCTGCGATGCCGCGCCAGACAAGCGATGCGATCTGAGGCAGCGGTGATTGCCGCCATCACCCGACAGTCAGTGCGACGGCTTGCCATCGGTGATGGCATCGCGGATTTCCTTGTCCGACATGCCGGTGATGATCCGCTCTACCTCCGCCACGCTGGTCGTCTTCGGGTCGATGTCGTCGGCGACCACCTTGCCCCGGCGCATGACGACGATGCGGTCGACCACCTGGAAGACATGGTGGATGTTGTGGGCGATGAAAATGCAGGAGTGACCGGAATCGCGGGCGCTGCGCACGAAACTCAGCACGCCCTGTGTTTCGGCGACGCCGAGATTGTTGGTCGGCTCGTCGAGGATGATCAGGTCGCTGTCGAAATGCATGGCGCGCGCGATCGCCACCGCCTGACGCTCGCCGCCGGAAAGCGAACCGATCGGCGTCGTCGGCGGGATGTTCTTCGTGATGCCGACCTGCTTGAGCAAATCGCGGGCAACCGTGTTCATCGCCTCCTGGTCCATCCGGTTGAGGAAGCGCGGCGGCTTGATCGGCTCGCGCCCGAGGAACAGATTGCGGGCGATCGACAGTTGCGTGACCAGTGCGGAGTCCTGGTAGATCGTCTCGATGCCATGGGCGATGGCGTCGCTGGTGCTGCGCAGGCTCACCTTCTTGCCACGGATGAAGATATCGCCGCTGGTCAGCGGAACGGCACCCGAAAGCACCTTGATCAGCGTCGACTTGCCGGCGCCATTGTCGCCAAGCAAGCCGACGATCTCCCGTTCATTGACATGGAAATTGGCATCCTCCAGCGCCTGCACGCGGCCGTAGGACTTGCGGATGTTCGTCATGCGGATCAGTGGCTCGGCCATGGTTCAAGTCCCCGCCTGATGCCGGCGTTCCAGCCATGAATGCAGTGCCATCATGCCGAGGATGATGGCACCGATGAAGATGTTATAGGCAAGACCAGGCACGCCGATCAGCACGATGCCGTTGCGCATCACACGCAGGATCAGGATGCCGAGCACGGTGCCGATGATCGTGCCGCGCCCGCCGGTAAGTGCGGTACCGCCGATCACCACCATGGCGATGACTTCCAACTCATAGCCGGTACCGCTGTTGGGGTTGGCGGCGGACGTGCGCAACGAAGAGATGACGCCGGCAAGCGAGGCCATGACCGACGACAGCACGAACAGGCCGATCTTGACCCCGCTGACATTGACGCCGCGCGCCCGCGCCGCGCTCGGGTTGCCGCCGGCCGCCTGGATCCAGTTGCCGGTGCGGCTTTGCGTCAGTACGTAGCCGAGCGCGATCGCCGCGGCGATGAACCAGAACAGTGACATGTAGATGCGGAACGGGCCGATGAAGAAGTCGCCGACCAGCGCTTCCGCCAGCCAACTGCCCTCCGCACTCCAGGTGCGCTGGGGAAAACCGTCGGTGACGAAAAGGGCGGTGCCGCGCACCACCAGCAGCATGCCGAGCGTCACCAGGAAGGATGGGATCTTGAGCTGCGTCACGAACCAGCCATTGACCAGCCCGATGAAGGCGGCGACCAGCAGCGCGGCGACAAAGCCGGCTTCGAGCGAGGTCAGGCCGCTGTTGAACAGGGTCCACATCAAGACCGGCGAGAAGCCGAACAGGGAGCCGACCGAGAGGTCGAACTCGCCGGACGTCATCAACAGCGTCATCGCCAGCGCGATCAGGCCGAGCTCGACCGTGAAAGCCAGCGTGTTGGAGATGTTCTGCGGCGACAGGAAGTCGTGGTTGAAACTCCAGAAAACGGCGATCTCGACGACGAGCAGCACGAAAGGGCCGAATTCCGGCCGTGCGATCAGGCGTGGGACGAGCGAATGATTTTCCACAGGCAATCCGCGACATGAGTGGAAGGCTGAGCGTTGCACATCGCGTGCGAAGGGCTCGGCGAAATGGAGAGCCAGTCGCGACCGTTGGGCGGCCGCGACTGTTGAGATTGGATGTTACTTGCCGGACAGGATGTCGTCGTAGATCTGCGCGGTGTCTTTTTCATAGAGCGCGCCGGTGATGACGTTGAAGCCCGGAGGAATGCCGCCGGCGGCCATATTGGCCAGCGAAAGCGCGACATAGCTGGTCGCCTGCGGGTCCTGCCACTGGCCGGCATTGACATAGCCGTTCAGCACTTCCTGGGTGGTGTCGAGCGAATTGCCCCAGCCGACGACCGGGATTTCGCCCGGCTTGATGCCGACCTGGTCGAACACCCGCTTGATCGAGCCGGTGACGAGGTCGCCTAGGCCGATGATCGCCTTGACCTTGGCCTTGTTCGCCGTGAGGTAGTCGACCATGCGGTTGATCACTTCAGCCTGATCAAGCGTCGCTTCCGTGATTTCATACGTGATGCCGAGCGGCTCGAAGACGCTCTTGATGCCTTCCTCTTCCTGCACGCCATAGGTGGCGCCGGGGATTTCGACCGGCATCCAGACGAAGTCGCCCTTCTTCACCAGGCCCTTGTCGACCAGATACTGTGCCCAATGCTTGCCGAAGGTGACATTGTCGCCGCCGACATAGGCGTTGAAATCGGCTTTCGGATCAGGCGTGTTGAAATTGATGATCGGCACTTTCGCCGCACGCGCTTCCTTGACGATCTCGATCAGGCTGCCCGGATCGGGGCTCGTGGTGACGATGCCATCGGCCTTGGCGGAGAGGGCGGCGCGAACCGCTTCCTGCTGCGAGGCGACATCGCCGTTGTGGAACGAGGTGTTGACCGTGTTGCCGGTGTCCTTGGCCCACTGCTTGGCGCCGGCCAGGAAGTAGGTCCAGACCGGATCGGCCGGACCGCCATGCGAAATCCAGTAGAACGTCTTGGCCTGTGCCGCTGCTGGTACCACCATCAGCGCCACCAACAGGCCGTATAGAACGCGTCTTAGCCGTGTCAGCATTTGATTTCCTCCCGTTTGTAGATCGTCAGTTCAAAATCCGTCCCTTGTTTTGCGTCTTTTGCCAGCGCCGATCGGATGCGTCAGAGCATCCCCTTTTTCGACGGATGGCAAGCCTCCATCTGCCAGGCCTCCATCTGCAGGTGTAGTGGGCGCCTGACGGGGCGTCATCAGCCGTCCCATCAGATTGCATCAGTTGAGGTGATTTTCCGACTGTCGGATAATTGGTGTCGAGGCTAGCCGAGCAGATAGTCCTCGTCATGGTCGGCGCGCAGGTTGCTCCACAGCCGATCGGCCGCCAGGCGAGCAAGGCGATTTGTTCCGTTAGGTATCCGACAAATGCAGATGCTCGGGCACTCGCAGCATTTCGGCATTGGTGAGTCTTCCGCTGGTGAACTCTAGTCGGAGCCCCTCGCAGTATCCGATGGCTTCTCCCTCGATAGGACGTTTGCTGGCCATCAGGAACGCGACAACGCCGAGATCGATGATCCCACCGTGCGTCACCAATAAGCCCGTCGCTTCGTTGGGAACTCGGGCAGCTATGCTCGTCCACAGTCGCACTTGGGTGTTAGCAAATGCAATGCAGTCTACGTCCGATCGGAGTACACGTTCTACCTCCGCCAACGGGCTCGGCCACGAGATCGTTTCGAGTATATTTTTGGGAAGAATTCCAAGTTCGGCAATCAACTCATTTACTTCGAAACCCATCGCAATTGCGGTTTCGATTGCCCGTGGAATTTCGCTTGTGACAACAAGTTCATAAGAGTCAGCCCCTTGGGCTACAAACCGCGCTAGTTCGATTCCTTCTCGAGAAAGGTGCGCGCCAGGCTTGCGCCTCATGGTGTGCCGGCGAACATCAAGTATCGTCATTGGATTCCAGTCCGACGAGGTCACGAGTAATAAGGCGCCAACATTGCGTTGATGGTGGCCCTGGGCCAAGGCTTGGCTAAATAAGATCGGCCTTCGCCAGCTCCCGCATCAGATGGCTGGCGCCGTAGGTCCAGTGCGGGCAGTCTGGCGACAGCTGCACGCGGTTGACCAGCGCGCCGAATTTTTCCGACGAGATGGTGACGATGTCGCCGACCTTGTGGGTAAAACCCTTGCCCTTCTCGCCGCGATCCTTGGACGGAACGAACATGGTGCCGAGATAGAGCGCCAGCCCGTCCGGATACTGGTGGTGCGGCCCCATGGCCGCGGCGACCAGTTCCTCCGGCGAGCGGCTGATCTCGGCCATCGAGCTTGCGCCCTCCAGCGAGAACCCGTCCTCGCCCTCGACTTTCAGGCGCACGACGGCACGCTTGACGTCATCGATGGAGAATTTCTCGTCGAACAGGCGGATGAAGGGGCCAAGTGAGGCCGAGGCATTGTTATCCTTGGCCTTGCCGAGCAGCAGCGCCGAACGCCCTTCGACGTCGCGCAGATTGACGTCGTTGCCGATAGTGGCGCCGACGATCCTGCCGCTGGAGGCGGCGATCATGGCGATCTCGGGTTCCGGATTGTTCCAGGTCGACACCGGGTGCAGCCCGACATCGGCGCCGAAGCCCACCGAGGCCATCGGCTGGCACTTGGTGAAGATCTCGGCATCGGGGCCGATGCCCACTTCCAGATATTGCGACCAGGCGCCGCGCGAAATCAGCTTGGCCTTGATCTCCATCGCTTCGGGCGAACCGGGCTTCAGCTTCGACAGGTCGTGGCCGATCAGTCCGGCAATGTCGGCGCGGATGGCATCGGCTTTTTCAGCCGAACCACGCGCCTGTTCCTCGATCACCCGTTCCAGCAGGCTGACGACGAAGGTGACGCCCGATGCCTTGACCGCCTGCAGGTCGACCGGGGAGAGCAGGTAGGGTTTTGCTGGATCGCGCCCGGTTTCAAAACTGTTGGCGGCGATGTCATCGAGCGAACCGATCGGTCTGCCTTCGGCCGAGCGGACATGCCCAGCCGGGTCGGCCATCTCGCAAAGGTCGCGCATGGTCGGTGCCGTACGCGAGGTGATGTCGAAGACCGTGCCATCGCGAACCGTGACGACCAGCGGGTATGCAGCACCGCTGCTTCTGGCGCGTCCGACAAAAAGGCCCTCGCTGGGCAGGTGGGTCGGGTTCGTCATGGCGCTCTGTCCTCTTAGTGATCGGCAATGTGGTGAAGTGATCGACAATGTGGGCTAGCCGGATCGGCGTGGCACTTTCACCGGATTCCCGTCAAAGGTCTATCCCGTCGCAGGCGATCGGAACTCTGGGTCTCCGGTCGTCTCGGCGGCAGTCCACAGGCGAAAGCCATGGTGCTCTTTCAAAATTGTGAAATTCTGACTAGGATTTTCACCAATCGCAGCGCATTCAGGTGACCCTTGGCGACAGCATTCTCCGATCCCATCTGGCGCAGGCCGCAGGCAGCTTCCACGTTTCAATCGCTTCCCAATGGCGAACGGGTCGATCTCGCCATCATTGGCGGTGGCATCATGGGCTTGTCGACTGCCTTGCATGCCGCCCGGCTTGGCCTGTCGGTGCAGGTGCTGGACGCCGGCGAGATCGGCCAGGGCGCATCAGGCTTGAATGGCGGCCAGGTCATTCCCGGCCTGAAATACGATCCGGAATGGTTGCTGGAGCATTTTGGCCCGGAGCGCGGCGAGGCGCTTGTCAATTTCGCGGCGTCGACCGCCAACGCGGTGTTCGAGCTGATCCGCGACGAGAATCTGGCGGTGCCGTTCGTTCGAAATGGCTGGATCCAGGCGGCGCACACCGAGGCCGCGCTGAAGGCGGCGACGAACCGCGACCGGCAATGGCACGCGCGCGGTGCCGACGTCCGGTTGCTGAACGCAGCGGAGACCGCAGCCAGGACTGGCGCACAGGGTTATCTCGGCGGCTGGCTCGACCGCCGCGCCGGTGTGATCGATCCGCTCGCCTACACGTCTGAACTTGCCCGGGTCGGGACCGCGACTGGCGTGAGGATAGCAGAGCGCCAAAGGGTCGTGCGGCTCGCCAATGCCGCCGGTGTTTGGCGTATTTTGATCGAAAATGGCCTGGAATTGCAGGCAAAGGCGGTCGTGCTGGCGACAAACGCCTATACGGACGGTCTGATCCCCGGTCTCGCCCAGACGATCGTGCCGCTGCATTCCTTTCAGATCGCCACAGCGCCGCTGCCGTCCAATCTGGCGGCCACGATCCTGCCGGAAGGGCAGGCGGTGTCGGACTCCAGGCGCATCCTCGTCTACTACCGCAAGAGCGCCGACGGCCGGCTGGTGCTTGGCGGACGGGGCCGCATGGCGCTGCCGACGAGCGCCGGCGACTGGGCGCATCTCGAGCGTGCGCTGGTACGGCTCTATCCCTCGCTGTCCGGCGTTCCCATCGAGAAGCGCTGGTTCGGCCGGGTTGCGATGACGCCGGACCACCTGCCGCACATCCACGAGCCGGAGAAAGGCCTGCTCGCCGTGGTCGGCTGCCAGGGTCGTGGTGTCGGCCTGATGACTGCGCTTGGCGAGCGCATCGCCGGCTACCTCCAAAGTGGCGACGCCAGGCAATTGCCTTTCCCGGTCTCGCCGATCCGGCCGATCCCGTTTCACGCCTTCCGCCAGGTCGGCGTCGCCGCGACCATCGCCTGGTATCGCCTGCTCGATGCGTTGGAGCGCTGACCAGGGCGCTTTATCTCCTTGGAGTTCCGTTAGGGGATTCTGCTTGACAGTTTCATGGATATGAAAAACTCTAGGCCAATTTCAAATTTCCAATAGGCAGGTCGATGTCGACCCTAGTTGCAACATCAGCGCCAGAGGCCCGGTCTTCCCAGGGCTTCCGGGTCGCCATGCTGCTGCCGGGCGCGCTGGTCACCTTCCTGCTGATCCTGTTTGCGCTTGGCCTCGTGCTTTTCCTCGCCTTCCGCGGCAATGACGGTTCGCTGCTCGGCGCCGGTTTCACCGTCGCGAACTTCGTCACCGTGGTGTCCGATCCGCTGTACTGGACGGTGACGCTGCGCTCGCTGATCATTGCCGCTCTGGTCACGCTGGCGACGGTCGTCACTGCCTATCCCGTCGCCTACTACCTTGCCTTCCATACCGGCCGGCGGCGCGGCCTGCTGCTGTTCCTGGTGACGCTGCCGTTCTGGACCAGCTATCTCCTGCGCGTCTTCGCCTGGAAGATCGTGCTCGCCTACAATGGCGTTTTGAACTCGGCGCTGATCGAAAGCGGCATCTGGTCCGAGCCGACATTGGCCTTTCTCAACACGCCGGCCGCCGTCGTCGTCACGCTGGCGCACGCCTATGCGCCTTTCGCCATCCTGCCGATCTACGTGGCGCTGGACACCATCCCGAAATCGCTGATCGAGGCCGCTTCCGATCTCGGCGCGCGGCCATTCACCTCTTTCCGCCGGATCGTGCTGCCCAATTCGATGCCGGGCGTGCTGGCGGCAGCCCTCGTCGTCTTCGTGCCGACGGTCGGCGACTATGTCACGCCGGCGCTCGTCGGCGGCCCGGCCAGCACCATGATCGGCACGCTGATCCAGGCGCAATTCGGCAAGGCCAATGACTGGCCGTTTGGCGCAGCACTCTCCGTCGCCGTCATGCTGGTCATCCTGTGCGTGGTGCTGGTCGCGCGCTTCGCCGACCGCAGATTTGGCAGCCGCACATGAGCACTGCACGCACGCACGGAGGTGGCCGCTGGCTCGGCATGTATATCGCCGCCTATCTGGTCTTTCTCTATCTGCCGGTGCTGCTGATCCCGCTGTTTTCCTTCAACAACTCGATCCAGGCAGCGTTTCCGCTGCAAGGTTTTACCTTGCAATGGTACGCGACGCTGTTCGGCAATTCGGCGCTGACCGGTGCACTCTTGAACAGCCTCGCCATCGGCGCCTTCGCCGCCACGGGTGCGACGCTGTGCGGCATAACCGTATCCTACATGGACCTCTACGGCCGCTCGCCGCTGGCCGCCACCATCAGCGCCATCGCAAGGCTGCCGATCCTGATCCCGGGCGTCATCGTCGGCATATCGCTGCTGATCCTCATCAACCTCGTTGGTCTGGGGCCATCGCGCGTCGCCATCGTTCTCGGCCATATATTGGTGGCGCTGCCGACGACCGTGGTGATCATGCGCAGCCGCTTCGCCGCCATCCCGAAAACCATTCGCGAGGCGGCACTCGATCTCGGCGCCTCCGACTGGACGACCTTCCGGCGGGTCATGCTGCCGCTCAGCCTGCCGGCCATCGTCTCGGCATTCATGCTGGCCTTCCTGATCTCCTTCGATGAATTCATCGTCGTGTTCTTCCTGGCCGGCACCGAGCCGACGCTGCCGCTCTACATCTGGAGCCAGCTGCGTTTTCCCCGGTCGCTGCCGACGGTGATGGCACTGGGCA
>NZ_RZPF01000840.1:0-2539 GCF_004022735.1 Mesorhizobium sp. M7A.F.Ca.AU.001.01.1.1 | reverse complement strand
GCCCACGGGCTGCGCGACAGATGTTCCAAAGCGAGATAGGCGACCAGAGTCACCGCCGCGACCACGGCAAGGTTCGACAGGTTGAACAGCAGCGGCGTCTCGGCAAGGCTGCCGAAGGGGCGCGGGATGAAGCCGATGCCGAACGGGCCGCCGGTCAGTTTCTGCGCGTTGAGCGCGACCAGTTGCACGACGACGGCGACGCCGAAGGTGGTGATCGCCAGATAGTCGGACCTGAGCCGCAGCGTCGCCATGCCAGTTAACGCCGCGGCAATGCCGCCGACGACCATGGCGCCCGCCCAGCCGACAACGATCGGCAGGCCAAGGCCACCCAGCCGCGCGGCGTCGTCGGGAGTGGTCAGCAATGCCGAGGTGTAGGCGCCGATGGCGACGAAGCCGGCAAGGCCGACATTGAACAGGCCGGTCAGGCCCCACTGCAAATTGAGCCCCAGCGTGACCAGCGAAAAGATCAGCGCGGTGGTCAGGAAGAAGGCGCCGTAGCCGATCAGATCCATCAGCGTTCCCTCACACCAAACAGGCCGATCGGCCGCACGAACAGCACCGCCATCAGGATGATGAAGGAGACGGCGGCGCGCCATTCGGCGCCGATCAGCTGCACGGCACCGGCCTCGGCGAGCCCGATGATCAGGCCGCCGAGCACGGCGCCGGGGATGCTGCCGATGCCGCCGAGAATGGCGGCGGCAAACATCGGCAATAGCATGTCGAAGCCCATGAACGGGCGGATCTGCACCAGGATGCCGATCATCACGCCGGCCACGCAGGCCAGCGCCCCGCCGATGACCCAGGTGACGCGCACCACGCTGGCGACGTCGATGCCGACGATGCGGGCCAGTGCCGAGTTCTGGCTCAGGGCCTGCATCGAGCGGCCGGTCTGCGTGCGCGTCATCAACAGATGCACGGCGAGCACCAGCACCGCGGTCAGCAGCAAAAGCGCGATCTGGTCTGATGTGATGCGGATGCCGAAGCCGACCGGCATGGCGATCTGGATCGCCCGGCTGAAATAGGTCGGCCGCGAGGTGAAGGTGAATTCGAGCAGGCTTCTCAGCGCCATCGAGGCACCGAAGCTCGCCATCACCACGATGATCGCCTGGCCTTGCGAGCGCAGCCGCGAAAACAGCACCTTGTCGAGCAGCAGCGCCAGCAAAGCGGTGAACGCCATGCCGACGACCAGCGCGACAATCAGCGGCCAGCCGAAGGACAGCGGTGCGATCGGTGCCACCTTGCCGACTGTCGCGCCGATGGCGCTGACGACGGCCAGCGTCGCATAGGTGCCCCAGGCCATGAAGTCGCCATGGGCAAAGTTCGAGAAGCGCAGGATCGAATAGGTAAGCGTCACGCCGATGGCGCCCAGGCCGATCATCGAACCCGTCAGCAATCCGTCGACGACAAATTGCAAGCTCATGCCCCACCTCCTGTGCCGGACTTGCGGGGGCGCTGGCCGAGATAGAGTTCGGCGACCACCGGATCGTTCCACAGCTCGGAGGCAATGCCCTCGTGCCGGTCTTTGCCTTCGACCAGCACATAGGCGCGGTCGCCGATGGCGAGCGCTGCCTTGGCATTCTGTTCGACGAGCAGGATGGTGACGCCGGACTTGCGGATGTTTGCCAGCATCTCGAACACCATCGAGACGAATTTCGGCGACAGGCCGGCCGACGGCTCGTCTAGCACCAGCACCTTGGGGTGGACGATCAGCGCCCGCGCAACGGCGAGCATCTGCCGTTGTCCGCCCGAGAGGTTGCCGGCGGCGGTGCGGCGCTGGCGGACGAGATCGGGGAAGGCGGCATACATCTCCTCGGTGCGCGCAGGAATCTCGCGCCGCTCAAGGATGCCGCAAGCAACTCTGAGATTGTCCTCGACCGACATCAGTGGGAAGATGTTTTCGGTCTGCGGCACGAAGGCCAGCCCGAGGCGCACCATGGTGTGGGCCGGCGCGGCAGTGATGTCCTTCCCGTCCAGAAATACTGTGCCGCCGGTGATCGGGACGAGGCCGGCGATGGCCTTGATGAAGCTAGACTTGCCGGCGCCGTTGGGGCCGAGCACCACGACGATCTCGCCCTTGGCGACGGTGATCGAGGCGCCGCGCACGATCGGCACGCCGGGCTCGTAGCCGGCTTCGAGGTCGCGGACATCGAGAACGATCTCGCTCATGCTGCGCCTCCGAGATAGGCCTCGATGGCGCGCGGGTCGCGAGCGACCTCTTCGGCCGTGCCTTCGCTGAGCAACTGGCCGCTCGCCATGACGAGGACGCGATGGCAGAGCCGCGTCACCATGTCGATATTATGCTCGATCAGCAGGAAGGTGATACCGCGCGCATTGATGTCGCGGATGCGGTCGATGATGACTTCGAGCAGCGTCGCGTTGACGCCGGCCGCCGGTTCGTCGAGCAAGATGATCGCCGGATCGGCCATCATCACGCGGGCGAGTTCGAGCAGCTTGCGCTGACCGCCGGAAAGCACGCGCGCCGGCTCATGCGCGAGATGGGCGAGGGCGACCAGTTCCAGCAGTTCAAGCGCCTTTGTCC
>NZ_RZPF01000839.1:0-2542 GCF_004022735.1 Mesorhizobium sp. M7A.F.Ca.AU.001.01.1.1 | reverse complement strand
GACCTACAATGTCGATGGCGGCCAGTGGATGAGTTGAGGGCGGGGGACGGCCTCTGCTCCTCGTCCCTCCGCGGGGAGCAGAGGCCGACTTCAGCGGGCGCGTAGCAAGTGCCACCCCTTATCCGCTCCCCGACGGGGAGAGGAGCGTAACGAAGGCCGAAACCCGGCCAAAGGGTAAAACAGATGACCGTGAAACTCTCGTCCTCTAACCTCTCCAAGCTGCCCGCCAACGTCGCAGGTCCGAAGTATGACCGCGCGACGCTGAAGGCCGGCATCGTGCATTTCGGCGTCGGCAATTTCCACCGCTCGCATCAGGCCGTCTATCTCGACGATCTGTTCAATGCGGGCATCGGCCATGACTGGGCGCTGATCGGTGCCGGCGTGTTCGACGGCGAAAAGATCGGTCGCGGCAAACTGGAAGAGCAGGACTGGCTCACCACGGTGGTCGAGCAGGATAGCGGCCATATGAGCGCACGCGTCACCGGCGCGATGATCGACTTCCTGATGCCCGGCGATGCGGCCGGTGTGATCGAACGGCTTGCCGACCCGGCGATCAAGATCGTTTCGCTGACCATCACCGAAGGTGGCTATTTCATCGACCCGGCCTCCGTCGTGTTCAACCCGACCCATCCCGACATCGTCGCCGACGCGCAGGCCGGCGCCACGCCGAAGACGGTGTTCGGCATCATCCTTGCCGGGCTGATGCGCCGCCGCGATGAAGGCACCGTGCCGTTCACCGTGATGTCGTGCGACAACATTCCCCACAATGGCCATGTCACCTCGGATGGCGTCATCGGCCTGGCCCGTTTGATCGACGAGGATCTGGCGAACTGGGTCAGCGAGCATGTCGCCTTTCCGAACGGCATGGTCGATCGCATCACGCCGGCCACCACCGACCGCGAGCGCGGCATCCTGGCCAAGGATTTCGGCCTCGAGGACAACTGGCCGGTGTTCTGCGAGCCGTTCCGGCAGTGGGTGCTGGAGGACCATTTCACCGATGGCCGGCCGCCGCTGGAAAAGGTCGGCGTGCAGTTCGTCAAAGACGTTGCGCCTTATGAACTGATGAAAATCCGCATCCTCAATGGCGGCCATGCAGCGATCGCCTATCCGGCCGGCCTGATGGACATCCATTTCGTGCATGAGGCGATGCAGGAGCCGCTGGTGAGCGGTTTTCTGGCCAAGCTCGAACGGGACGAAATCATCCCGACGGTGCCGCCGGTGCCGGACACGGTTCTGGAAGACTATTACCAGCTCATCGAGAGCCGCTTCTCCAACCCGAAGATCGGCGACACGGTGCGCCGGCTCTGCCTCGACGGCTCCAACCGCCAGCCGAAGTTCATCATCCCGACCATCGCCGACCGGCTGAAGGCTGGGAAAAGCGTCGCCGGCCTGGCCCTGGAATCGGCATTGTGGTGCCGCTACTGCTTCGGCACGACGGACAGCGGCGCCGTCATCGAGCCCAACGACCCGAGTTGGGACCGGCTGCAGGCGACGGCAAAGGCAGCAAAGGACGCTCCCGCCGCCTGGCTCGCCATGGAGGACATCTATGGCGATGTCGGCCGCGCAACGGCGTTTGTCGAGGCCTTTGCCCATGCGCTCAACGTGCTGTGGGCGAATGGCGCGCGCGCCACGCTGACGCGCTACCTCGCCGGCAAGCTCTGAGAGCCATTCTCGGCCATGACGCCTGAACTGGTCATTTTCGACTGCGATGGCGTGCTGGTCGACAGCGAGGCGCTCTCCGTCTCGGCGCTGCTCGGCATGGTCAGGCTTGCCGGCGGCAGCGTCAGTGAGGATGCCGCCTACGAGCATTTCCTCGGCAAGAGCATGAAAAGCGTGCGCGAGATCCTCGGCCGCGACTTCGGGCTCGATATCACCGACCTGCACCTGACCGAGATGCGCGTCGAATTGATGCGCAAATTCCGCGAGGAGCTGAAGCCGATCGCCGGTGTCAAGAAGATGCTGCCGAAGCTTGGGCTGCCGTTCTGTGTCGCGTCCTCGGGCACGCTCGACCGCATCCGCTACGCGCTCGACGTCACCGGATTGCTTGGGCTGATGGAACCGCACCTGTTCAGTGCCACCATGGTGGCCAAGGGAAAGCCCGCGCCGGACCTGTTCCTGCATGCCGCCGCCAGCATGCGGGCCCATCCACGCAAATGCCTCGTCATCGAGGACAGCCCGGCCGGCATCATTGCCGCGCGGGCGGCGGGGATGCGCGTGTTTGCCTTCACCGGCGGCTCGCATGCCGGCAACCCGACCTTGAAAGCGCGGCTTGCGTCGAGTGAACCGGACTTTATATTCGCTGACATGCTGCAATTGCCCGATCTGATTGCAGGCCTGGGAGCGAGAGACAGAGCATCTTGACGAAACAGTTCGTTTGCGCGGTCGATGTCGGCACCGGGAGCGCTCGCGCGGGCATTCTCGACACCAACGGCACCTTGCTCGGCCGCGCCGAGCGGCCGATCGCCATGAACCAGCCGAAGCCCGATCACGCCGAACATGATTCGCGCGATATCTGGTCGGCCGTCTGCGCCGCCGTGCGCGC
>NZ_RZPF01000838.1:0-2542 GCF_004022735.1 Mesorhizobium sp. M7A.F.Ca.AU.001.01.1.1 | reverse complement strand
GGTGACGCGACAGGGAAGACATGTTCCTCGAAAAGTTGCACCGAGATGCGGCCCGGAATGCCGCCGCGTCCACAACGGATCGAGAGGTCGATGCCTTCATCGGCAAGGTCGGCCTGGCGGATGTCGACATCGAGCACGATGCGCAGCTTCGAGGGATTGTTTTCCAGAGCCGCCATGCGCGGCATCAGCCACAGTCCGCTGACCGAGGGAATCGAGGTCAGCCGCACCACCGCCGTGCCACGCGGCTCGACCCAGCGGTCGGAATGGGTCGATATCAGCGCAAAGGCTTCCGCCGTGCGCAGATGCAGCCTGTTGCCTTCGATCGTCAGCGAGACGCCGCGCGCACCACGGTCGAAGACTTTCAATCCCAGCCAGTCCTCGAGCTTGGCGATCTGCCGGCTGACGGCGCCATGGGTGATATTGAGCTTTTCGGCGGCCGCTGAAAAGCTGCCTGTCCGCGCCGCCGCATCGAAGGCGCGCAGCGTTTCGAGCGGCACCATTGTGTCCGAGCTGTGATCCATAGTCACAGGTGATCCTCGATTTCGTCGTTTGTCAACCGGGGTGAAAAGGCGTTTTCTGCCTTTCAGGACCGAAGAAATACGAGGGCGGTGAGATGAGCGAGATAACGGGCACGTTGAATTCGACACAGCGAATGGACACCACGGCAGCCATCGCTGTGGCGCTGACGGTGGTCGGCTGGGCCTCCGCCTTTCCCGCTATCCGAGCCGGTCTCGCCGCCTTCGGCCCACTGGAACTGGGTGCGTTGCGCTTTGCCATCGCCGCTGTGCCGGCGGCGATCTTCCTGGCCGTCAAGCGCCCGGCGCTGCCAAGGCTCGACGAAGCGTGGCGCCTGGTCTTTGGCGGCGCCATCTTCGTCGCGCTCTACACCGTCATGCTCAATTTCGGCGAACTGACCGTCTCGGCCGGTGCCGCCGGCTTCATCATCAATGTCAGCCCGATCTTCACCGCCATCATGGCGATGGCATTGCTGGGCGAGCGCTTCTCAGGCGTGGCCTGGATCGGTACGGTGATTTCCTTCGCCGGCATAGGCATCATCGCCATGGCCGATGGGCATGGCCTGTCGTTCAACACCGGTGCTCTGTTGGTGCTTGGTTCGGCCTTGTGCTCGGCCGTCAACACCATCGTCCAGAAGCCGCTGTTTGCCCGCCATCATCCATTGACCATTTCGGCTTCGAACATGGTGCTCGGCGCACTGTGCCTGGCCCCCTTCCTGCCGTCGGCCTTTTCGCAGGCGGCGGTCGCCGACACAGCAGGCCTCGGCGCCGTCATCTTTCTCGGCATCGTGCCCAGCCTCATCGCCTATGCCGCCTGGGCGACCGCGCTGTCGCGTCTGCCGGCGGCACGTGCCTCCAACTTCCTCTATCTGGTCTCGCCGATGTCCGCGCTGATCGGCTTCTTCTGGCTGGGCGAAGTTCCCACTCTGCTCGGCATAATCGGCGGCGCGCTGGCGCTGGGCGGTGTCATCGTGGTGAATTTGAAGAGATGAATATTGCCGACCGTCCGCTTCCCCCATTCGGAACGATCCCTCGATCAAACGCGTTTAGCCGAGGTTTGTTCGACGGAGGTCCGAATGCCGGGTGCAACGACGCACCGACGCATGCAACTGGATGATCTATCCATTTTTTATCGCGAGGCAGGGCCGTTAGAAGCACCTGTCTTGCTCTTGCCGCACGGCTATCCCTGCTCTTCGTTCCAATTCCGCCGACTGATGCCGGCGCTCGCCGACCGCTGGCGGACGATTGCATTCGACTGGCCTGGCTTCGGATACAGCGGCACACCCGATCCGGCCACCTTCGGCTATGATTTCGACGCCTATTGCGACGTGCTTTCCAAGCTTGCCGATAAATTCGGTCTCCAACGCTACGCCTTGTGGCTGCATGATTATGGCTCGCAGATAGGACTCCGGCATGCGATCTCACACCCGGAGCGGATCAGCGCCCTGATCATCCAGAACGGCGACATCTACGAGGATGTGCTTGGACCCAAATACGCCACGATCAAGGCCTGGTGGACCGACAAGACGCCCGGCAAGCACCGTCCGCTCGAGGCCGCGGTAAGTGAGGATGGGTTTCGGGCCGAGTTCATCGGGGAAGTGGCTGACGACGTCGCCATGCGCGTGCCGCCCGATCTCTGGAATCTTCACTGGCCACTGATGAACACGCCGGTTCGTCGGCAGATCGCCGTCGGTCTGATGGAGAAGCTGGAAGCCAATCTCACCTGGTTTCCGCGCTACCAGGCTTATTTGCGTGAACACCATCCGCCCACGTTGATCGTTTGGGGGCCAGAGGATGGCTATATGCCCGCGGCGTCGGCAAGGGCCTATCATCGCGATCTGCCCGATGCGGAACTGCATCTGATCGAAGGGGCGGGTCATTGGCTGCTCGAGACACATTTCGACGACGCGCTGGCGCTGGTCCGCGATTTCCTGGCTCGTGTTCACGGCTGATCACAGCCGGCGTCCGCTATGCCCAGTTTGCTGTCCGCCTGACTGAAGGAGAACCTCATGCCGACCACACCGACC
>NZ_RZPF01000837.1:0-2553 GCF_004022735.1 Mesorhizobium sp. M7A.F.Ca.AU.001.01.1.1 | reverse complement strand
GGACTGGACCATGCAGAGGCTGGCCGACATCCTCGACGCGCCGGTCGACCGTCCGACCATCCTGGAGACGACGGCGCTGGGTGCCGCGTGGCTCGCCGGGTCGAAGGCAGGCGTGTGGCCGGATGCCAAGAAATTCGCGAAGAGCTGGGCGCTGGAGCGGAGGTTCCAGCCGGCCATGGATGGCTCTGCGCGCGCAGCCAAACTTGCTGGTTGGCGCGATGCTGTGCGCCGGACGCTGAGCACGCCATAGGCCTCAGTTGGCAGGGGTGACCGAAAAGAAAGGCCCGCGCCACTTCTGGCATGGGCCTTCAATGCAGCACTATCAATTACTCCCACTCACCCACATCAATAAGGCGAGCGGCACTCCCTGCGGGGGCCGTAATTCGGCTGGAACGTGTTGTCCGAAGCACGGTAGCTGCGGTAGTGGTCGTAGCACCATCGCACATGCGCATTGCCTTCATAGACGCGGTTGTTTTCGTTGTTGATGATTGCCCCGGTAATCAGCGCGCCGGTAGCGAAGGCCGCAAGCGGGAACCAATAATCGCCGTGACGACGGTAGCCGGGGCGATATTCACGATAGCCCCGATGGCCGTTCCAATACATGCCGCGATTGCGGGAAAAATTGCGGTCACGCGAAAAACTGCGGTCACGCGAAAAATTGCGATTGTAGCGGTCCTTGCGCCACTCCCGGTACTGGACTGTCTGTACATCCGGCACCGCGACCTGGGACTGCGGCACATAGTTCGGTTGGGCATTAACCGACACCGCCTCCGCCGCAACGAATGTGGCGGAGAGAGCGGTCGCCAGCAGGCTCGTTGTGATTCTGTTCATTGGTCTTCTCCTCGATGGTTTGGCGGACGTCCCTGTGCCCGAAAAACGAGCGGCGCATACAATTGTTCCCCAGACTGGATGCCACCGTCAGGCATAAATGGCAGCGTTCCTTGGCCGTTCTCCCCCCGACAGCGCGTGGGACAAGTGCCGCGACAGGGCGAAGCCGCCCGTGTTTGCGAGACCTCTTTTTCCGGTTGACCGGTCGAGGCACTCTCCCTATGTTCCGCGCAATTTCGAGGGCCGCCTTTCGCCCGCGGGAGCGCGTAGCTCAGCCGGTAGAGCAACTGACTTTTAATCAGTAGGTCATGGGTTCGAATCCCATCGCGCTCACCATTGTTTTAGCATTAAATATCAGCCACTTAGGGCCTTTGAGTCTTTGAGAAAGCAGCGACTGTCCGAGTTTTCACGGCCTGCACGCCCTTCTCAAGGATCTCGCCACGGGCAACGCATGACAAGATCGTCCGACTTCGGATCGTTGATTCTACAAGTCTTTGATTTTGTTGAACGGCGGCGGCGGCTCCCACCGCGATCCGACAGTCACTGCTGCCATTGATCGACCTTACCGGCCGGGACGAAGCCGTCAGCGCTTCCAGAAATCGCGGTGCGGTGCGAGCATCTCGTCGGCGATTTCGGGGAAGGGGCCAAAGACCTCGATCTTTCTCTGGCCGGAGCCGAGGACGGTGCGCGAAGAGAGGCTCATCGTCGGATTCTCCGCGTGATCCCCGGTGAGCGCCAGGAGTTCGGTCTCCTCGACCCCGTAAACCAGCCGCCCGATATTGGCCCAATACATCGTGCCGGCGCACATCGCGCACGGCTCGAAGGTTGAGACCAGCGTGCATTGCCACAGGAACTCCGGCGCGTAGGCAGCCGCGGCGCGGCGGGCGAGCTCCGTCTCGGCATGGCGCACCGTGTCGAGATTGCCCTGCCGCATCAGCACGCGGTCATCCGGCCCGACCAGAACGCAACCAAAGGGATGATGCCCATGTGCCGCCGCCTCGCGCGCGACCGCGTCGGCGGATCGAAGGTGGGCGAGCATCTGATCGCGTGTCATGGCAAAACCCCGGGACGCCGACATCCACCCGATGAGCGGCTCTTTGATCCGAGATTGCTGCCAAGCGATGCGAGTGGCAAGAGCGAACCGTGGCTTGAGACCTTTGCGCCGGGATATCAGACCTTTGCGCTAGAATCGCCGACCGGTCTTGGCGTCGAACAGATGAGCACAGGCGCGGTCGATCTCGATGCGCATCTGCGCGCCTTGCTTCAGCGCAAGCCGCTCCCGGAACAGGCAGGAGATTTCCTCGCCGGCGCAGTCGACCCTGGCGAAGATTTCCGAACCCGTGGCTTCCAGAAGCACGATCGTGCCGGCAATACCCTGGGAAATCGTTGCTCGGATATGTTCGGGACGGATGCCGTAGATGAGTTCACCCACGGGAATTTTTGCCAGGTTGATGCCTTCCGGCAGCGGCAGGGTCAGCCCACTGGCGCTGCGGAAAACGCCTTCCTCGACGCGGCCGGCAATGAAGTTCATGGCCGGCGAGCCAATGAAGCCGGCAACGAACAGATTGGCCGGACGGTCATAGAGGTCGAGCGGCGCACCGATCTGCTCGACAAGGCCGTCATGCAGCACGACGATCTTGTCGGCCATGGTCATGGCCTCGATCTGATCATGCGGGACGTAAATGGGGGTGGGGCCCAGCCGCTGGTGCAACGCCTTGATCTCGC
>NZ_RZPF01000836.1:0-2562 GCF_004022735.1 Mesorhizobium sp. M7A.F.Ca.AU.001.01.1.1 | reverse complement strand
GTCGGCGAGAAATTCGTCGTCGGCATCCGCATGGTCGCTGACGAAGATTTCGAAAAAGGCCTGTCCAAACAGGAGGGCATCGAGATCGCCAGGCGGCTGGCCAATTCCGGCAAGGTCGATTTCCTCAACATCATCCGCGGCTCGATCGAAAGCGATGCGGCGCTGACCAAGGTCATACCGGTGGCCGGCATGCGCTCGTCGCCGCATCTCGATTTCGCCGGAGAGGTGAGGGCGGCGACGAAATTCCCGACCTTCCACGCGGCGCGCATATCCGACGTGGCCACCGCACGCCACGCCATTGCCACCGGCAAGCTCGACATGGTCGGCATGACCCGCGCCCATATCGCCGATCCGCACATCATCAAAAAGGTGATGGAGGGCCGCGAGCATGAGATCCGCCCGTGCGTGGGCGCCACCTATTGTCTCGACCGCATTTATGAGGGCGGCGAAGCGCTTTGCGTCCACAATGCCGCGACTGGCCGCGAGGCCGAAATCCCGCATATCATCGTCAAGACCGAAGGACCGAAGCAGAAAATCGTGGTCATCGGAGCCGGCGCCGGCGGGCTGGAGGTTGCGCGGGTCGCAGCCGAGCGCGGCCACAAGGTGACGGTGCTTGAAGCATCGAGCCAGGCCGGCGGCCAAATTCGACTGGCGACGCAGAATCCGCGCCGCAAGGAGCTGATCGGTATCATCGACTGGCGGCTGGCTGAACTCGCCCGGCTCGGCGTCGAGATCCGCTACGACACCTGGGCGGAGAAGGACGATGTTCTGGCGCTGTCACCCGACGTGGTGGTGGTCGCCACCGGCGGCCTGCCGCAGAACCCGCCGCTGACGGCCGGCGACAATCTTGTCACCTCAAGCTGGGACATCATGGCCGGCAGCGTCAAGCCGGCCGAAAATGTACTGCTCTATGACGACAATGGCGGCCATCAGGGCATGGGCGCCGCCGAACTGATCGCCAATGCCGGCTCGAAACTCGAACTTGTCTCGCCCGAACGTTTCTTTGCCCCGGAAATGGGCGGCATGAACCATGTGCCGTACATGCGCGCCTTTCAGGAAAAGGGCGTCAGCATCACCATCAACACGCGGCTGCGTTCGGTGCGCCGCGAGGGCAACCAACTGGTCGCCGAACTGGCATCGGATTTCGCCGATGGCTGGCGCGGCGAGCGCAGGGTCGACCAGGTGGTGGTCGAGCACGGTACGTTGCCGCTCGATGATCTCTATCTCTCGCTGAAGCCTCTGTCGAAGAACGGCGGTGCGGTCGACTACGAACGGCTGGTGAGCGGTGGCGACATCTTCCCCAAGCGCAATCCAGAAGGCGGCTTTGTACTGTTCCGCATCGGCGACGCGGTCGCTTCGCGCAACATCCATGCCGCCATCTACGACGGCATCAGGTTCGGCTTGCGGATCTGAAATTGGGCGTTGCCAGGATCGGTGGCGCGCGGCCGGACCTGCGTACGAGAGCCCATGTACTTCGGTCTGGCCGCGCGCTCGCGCGTCATTGGCTCGTCGCCAGACAACGCACGATTCTGTGAGGGTGTGCCGCGTGGCGGCGTTCAAAACATTCTGGCGGTGGCCATGCACAGCACTGTCAGCACCAACAGCCCCCCGGCAATGCGCTCGCCTCTTGTCATCTTCGCGCGCAACTGCCTTTCCGTTGCCGCATCGGCACCGGCAAGCTGCCTGCTGGTTGAGCCTACCAGCGCGCCTTGCACGCCGGCGGCGATCAGGGCCGTCACGATGCCCAGCGCCAGCACCTTCTCCATCGAGCCGAAAACACCCTCGTGAAAGAAATACCAGAGCAGTATGCCGGTCAGGAAAACCAGGCCGGCAGCGCCCATTTGCGGCCGGAAGAACCGTTCCGCCCGGATGTCCGGGTCACGGCCGACCGCGATGGTCGTGCCCGCCCAGAATACGCCTGCCATGACATGAAGACCGATAACGACGATGTAGACATATTGCATGACCGGATTTCCTCTTTAGCCCGCCATCTCTAGATAATTAGATATCGAATGGTTAGATGTCAATATATAAGTCGTGCCAGTTCCATCCGTGCATGACACCGTCTAGGGTCCTGCAATGACACCCTTTGACCGCCCGCCAGTCGGCATGAATCTCGGACGAACCGCCAAGCTGGTTGCCCAGGCCTTCGATGCTGCCCTGGTCGAGGCTGGAGGTACATTGCCGATCTGGCTCACGCTGCTATCGGTCAAGTCGAGCAACCTTGCCAACCAGCGCGAGCTTGCCGGCATGATCGGTATCCAGGGCGCGACGCTGACCCATCATCTCAACGCCATGGAGGCGCAGGGCCTGCTGATGCGCCGCCGCGACCCCGTCAACCGCCGGGTTCATCTGGTCGAATTGACCGAGGCCGGAGAAGCGATGTTCGAGACACTGCGCAAGGCCGCGCTCGTCTTCGACAAGCGGCTGCGAGTGGGATTGACCGACGAGCGTCTGGCGGAGTTCGCGCAGGTGCTGGCTGTGTTGCGGGGCAATGTCGGGGGATAGAACCCTGCGGACCAAGAATTTCCTTGGACTGGACTTCCCTCATCACATTTGTAA
>NZ_RZPF01000835.1:0-2564 GCF_004022735.1 Mesorhizobium sp. M7A.F.Ca.AU.001.01.1.1 | reverse complement strand
CTCGAAAGGTCGGTGCCAAAATTCTCATAAGCGGACGTAAACTGACTGTCGATGTCCTGGACGTTGTAGGCGAGCTTGTTGGCTTCGCCGAGCAGGCTCTTCATCTGCGAGAAATTGCCCTCGATCTGGTCAAGCATGGAGGTTGGCAGCGAAGTGAGGTTCTTCGCCTGGTTGATCAGCATCTGCGCCTCGTTCTGAAGCGAGGTGACCTGGTTTTGAATTTGCTCAAGGGCCCGCGAGGCCGAAAGCAGGTTTTCGGCGTAATTCCTGGGATCGAACACGATGAATGCGAATGCCGGCACCGATGACAGTGCAACAGCGGCAACCAATGCGCCGGCGGCGGCCATGCGCCGGATGCGGCAACGTGCAGGAATAGACATCATGAGGAAACCTCCTTCGCGGAATGGTCGATGACATTGGTGAGATCGGGGATGAGGTGGGCCGCCCACGAGAGTCCGCGATCGGCAAGCCAGGCCTTGAGGAACTGATCTGTGCCTCTCTCGGCAATGATCTGGTCGATCGCCGCCTGGTCCGACTTCGAGGACGCAGCGCAGAGCGCCAACGCAATCGGACCGAGGCTCAGCTCGAACAGCCGGTTGCCGCGCCGGGACTGGCAGTAGTAGTCGCGCTTCGGCGTCGCGTGTGCGACGATCTCGATCTGGCGATCGTTGAGACCGAAGCGCCGATAAATCTGGGTGATCTGCGGCTCGATGGCGCGTTCGTTCGGCAGGAACAGCCGCGTCGGGCAGCTTTCGACAATGGCTGGCGCGATCCTGCTGCCGTCAATGTCGGAGAGTGATTGCGTGGCAAAGATAACGGAAGCATTCTTCTTCCTCAGCGTCTTCAACCATTCACGCAATTGATCGGCGAACCCGCCATCGTCGAGCGCCAACCAGCCTTCGTCGATGATCAGCAGTGTCGGTCGGCCATCCATTCTCTGCTCGACGCGGTGGAAGAGATAGGCAAGCACGGCCGGAGCCGCACCGGTGCCGATCAACCCTTCGGTCTCGAACGCCTGTACGGATTTGTCGCCCAGGCGTTCCTGTTCGGCATCGAGCAGCCGGCCATAGGGACCGCCGACGCAATAGGGCTGCAAGGCCTGCTTCAGCGACGAGGACTGGAGGAGCACCGTCAGGCCAGTGAGCGTCCGCTCCTGAACAGGTGCGCTGGCCAGTGACGTCAGCGCTGACCAGAGATGTTCCTTTACGTCCGGCGTGACCGGGACGCCTTCGCGCAGAAGAATGTCGACGAGCCAGTCGGCTGCCCAGGCACGCTCCGGAACGTGGTGAATACGGCCAAGCGGCTGGAGCGAAACTGCGTCGATGTCGTCCGACAGATCTGCCAAGGTCAAAAGGGCAAGCGGATCTTCCGCTCCCTGGCCACTCGACGCACTGCTGCCGAGATTGTGCCAGTCGCCGCCCATGGCGAGCATGGCGGCGCGGATCGAGCCACCAAAATCGAAGGCAAAGATCTGGTTGTTCCCGTAGCGCCGGAACTGCAGCGCCATAAGTGCCAGGAGTACCGACTTGCCGGCCCCGGTCGGGCCTACGACGAGGGTGTGACCGACATCGCCGACATGGAGGCTGAAACGAAACGGCGTTGCGCCTTCTGTCCTGGCGAAGAACAGCGGCGGCGCGCGAAAATGGTCATCCTCGACGGGTCCCGCCCAGACTGCCGAGAGGGGGATCATGTGAGCGAGATTCAAGGTAGATAGCGGCGGCTGGCGGACGTTGGCGTAGACGTGACCGGGAATGCTGCCGAGCCAGGCTTCGATGGCGTTGACCCTCTCGGCGATGCACGTGAAATCCTTCCCCTGGATCACTTTCTCAACCAGCCGGAGTTTCTCGTCCGCGATCGACGGGTCGGCATCCCACACCGTCAGTGTGGCCGTGACGTAAGCCTGGCCGATCTGGTCGGAGCCGAGGTCCTGCAAGGCCGCGTCCGCATCGGCTGCCTTGTTGGCCGCGTCTGTGTCTACGAGCACGGATGCCTCATTGGTCATCACCTCCTTGAGGATCGCGGCGACGGACTTCCGCTTTGCAAACCACTGGCGGCGGATCTTCGTCAGCAGCCTGGTCGCATCGGTCTTGTCGAGCAGGATCGCCCGCGTAGACCAGCGGTAGGGGAAGGCAAGCGCATTGAGATCGTCGAGGATCCCCGGAAAGGTGGTAGTCGGGAACCCGATGATGGTCAGCGTGCGCAGATGTGTGTCGCCCAGTCGCGGCTCCAGTCCACCGGCAAGCGGCTGGTCGACCAGAAGTGCGTCGAGATGCATCGGTGTTTCCGGAACACGGACACGATGACGCCTGGTCGAGACCGTCGAGTGCAGGTAGGTCAGTGTCTCGCCGTCATCGAGCCATGCAGCTTCCGGAACAAAGCCTTCGACCAGATCCAGCACACGGTCAGTACGGTCGACGAAGCTCTTTAGCAGTTCCCGTGGATCGACGCCGGTCTTTTCCCGGCCTTCGTAAAGCCAGTTCTCCATCCGCGAGACATCCTCGGCCGGCGGAAGCCAAACGAAGCTGAGAAAATAGCTGCTCTCGAACAGCTCTCCGTTTGGTTGA
>NZ_RZPF01000834.1:0-2567 GCF_004022735.1 Mesorhizobium sp. M7A.F.Ca.AU.001.01.1.1 | reverse complement strand
GCCTGGAGTCCTCGGAGCCATCGCGCGCCGCGGATCCAGGATTTTTGTTGCCTTCAACCGCGCAACTTTGGCCGGCGCTTCATAGTGAGAAGCTCCGTCACATCATGCAGTTCATCTGCCGATGAAATGGCAATCGTCAGCCATTTTCCATCGATGTATGTTTTGGCTTCGTCGTAGAGCTTGACCAATTGCGGACGCCAGACATAACGCCGCTCCTCGCGCTGGCGGCGTTTCTCGGGCAAGCCTTCAGAACGCAATGATCGCCATCGGCGTCTCGGCCACGCCGGTTTTCATTAGGCTGACGCGAGGCCAAGTGCTGTCGATCAAGAACGAGGACTACATCACCGCGGCGCGCGCGCTCGGCTCGCGCGACCGCAACATCATCCTCGCACATGTTCTGCCCAAGGTGCTGGCTCCAATCGTCGTCCAAATCACCATCACCATGGCGGTCGCCGTCCTCGCCGAGGGCAGCCTTGCCTTTCTCGGGCTCCGCCGGCGCCAGCCGGCGCAGACAGTTCCTGAGTGAGGCCCCGTGGATGACGGTCTGGCCGGGACTGCGATCATCGCCGTCGTGCTCGGCTTCAACCTCTTGGGCGACGGGCTGAACGACACGCTCACGCCACAGTTCGAGGACAGTTGACGTCGGCGAGTGATCTCCGATGCCCACACCCCAAATCGGTTGTCAGCAGTTGCGCCACAAGCTGAGATGATGATGGCGCGAATGGCTGACGCGGTCTCGCTGAGGCAGGCGGCATGATCCGATTAAATCGATATGAACGCCCGATACTCGTGATAGATAGGAGTGGCTGCACCTGCTAGCCACGAGACAGACAGACCGCAGGCCTGTCGTGCTTCACCCCACCCTGGCGCTTCGGCTCATGTCGAAGGTCGTCACCGGATGGCCTGAAGCTTATCCAAGCAGGGAGAGTTTCGATGTCTGGACACGGGTATGAGGGCGGACGGCTCGATCTCCCCTTCGTAGGACTTAGCACCTTCGGTAAACGGCCGATCTGCCTGGATTGGGACAAGATCGATGCCGATGTGGCGGTGCTGGGTGTTCCCTTCGACATGGGCACGCAGTACCGCTCCGGCGCGCGCTTCGGGCCGCGCGCCATCCGCGAGGCGTCGACGCTGTTTTCCTTCGGCCATGGCGGCGCCTACGACCATGAGGACTACCAGACCTATCTGCCGCTTGACAAGGTGCGGATCGTCGACATCGGCGATGCGGATATTGTGCACACCGATACCGTCACCAGCCACGCCAATACGGCAAAGGCGGTCCGCAAGATTCTCGAACGAGGCGCGTTGCCCGTCGTTCTGGGCGGCGACCATGCCATCAACATCCCCTGCGTCCGGGCGTTCAGCGAACATGGCCCTATCCATATCGTGCAGATCGACGCCCATCTCGACTTTGTCGACGTGCGTCACGGCGTACGCGAAGGCCACGGCAACCCGATGCGCCGAGCGGCCGAACAGTCGCATGTCAGCGGCCTCAGCCAGCTCGGCATCCGCAACGTCTCCTCTACGGCCCGCGACGGCTACGAAGACGCACGCCAGCGCGGCTCGACCATCCTTTCCGTCCGCCAGGCGCGCAAGCTCGGCGTCGAAGGCGTGCTGGCAACCATCCCGGAGCGCGCGCGCTACTATGTGACGATCGACATCGACGGCTTCGATCCATCGATTGCGCCGGGCACCGGCACGCCCAGCCATGGCGGCTTCCTGTATTATGAAGTAATGGAAATGCTCCAGGGCCTAGTGAAGCGCGGCGACGTGGTCGGCATCGACCTCGTCGAGGTCGCCCCGGCCTACGACCCTTCGGGCATCACCGGCTTTCTCGCAGCACAGGTGCTCCTAAATTTTCTCGGCTACATCTTCGTCGAACGCGAAGCGCGCGGACGCTGAACGGAAGGAACACAACGATGCCAACGAACGCCAGTGACGGTCAGGTTCAACTCATTCCCGCCCGCAAGGGCGTGGCGGCGCCCGTTGCCCAAGGCCAGGTGATCACCGTCATCAACACCCATGGCACCCAGGTGGTGGACACCTGGGCCTTCTGCGCCGACGACATCGCGGAATTCATGTCGATGGAGCACAGCCGTGGCGGCATGCTCAAGGTGAATCCCCAGAACGGCGACACGCTGCGCAGTAACAAGCGGCGTCCGATGCTGACCCTGATCCAGGATACGTCGGGCGGCGTGCACGATACGCTGATCGCCGCCTGCGACCGCTATCGCTACCAGCAGTTGGGCCATGTCGGCCACCATGACAACTGCACTGACAACCTGGCGGCCGCTCTCGGCGCGCTCGGGCTGACGTCATCCGAAACCCCTTCGCCCCTCAACCTGTTCATGAACATTCCCGTCCGCAAAGACGGTTCGGTCTCGTTCGAGGCACCGGTGTCGGGACCGGGCTCCTATGTGTCGATGCGCGCGGAAATGGATTTGATCATCGCGTTCTCGGCCTGCCCGCAGGACCTCATTCCGGTGAACGGGGAAGACTGCGTTCCAACCGAAGCGCACTACCGAATCGACGCCAAGGCGCCGCGCCTTTAAGCACCGCGCTCAGAC
>NZ_RZPF01000833.1:0-2571 GCF_004022735.1 Mesorhizobium sp. M7A.F.Ca.AU.001.01.1.1 | reverse complement strand
GGTGGGGCCCGCGGGCGCCGGCAAAGGCGTGCTCAACCAGTTGCCTGGAACCACAACTCCGGCGCCGCCCGAGGTCGCCGGCACGCGGTCCAGGATATCGATCGGCTTTTCGCCGTAGCGGGCGACGATCGACAGGGTCAAGGAGGTGGCGAAGAAGGCAGCCGCCAGGATCGCCGTCGCACGCGTCAGCGCATTGGCCGCACCACGCGCGGTCATGAAGCCGGACCCGCCACCGATGCCGAGGCCACCGCCTTCGGAACGCTGCAGCAGCACCACGCCGACAAGGGCGAGCACGACCATGAGATGGATGACGATCAGTACGGTTTCCATAGTTTATCCTGGCAAGGCCTTGCCCGGCCGCGGACACGACCGGTGAATTGGAGGCGGCTCAATACAATGCTTTGACGGCATTTCCAAGCCCGTGGCCGGAATATGGGAAGCAACCCGTCCTTTGCAACGATTTCGTGCACCGGAAGCCCTGTCCGGCAGGGAAAATGTCTTCAAGCAATATTGCGATAGGCCTCGGCGATGCCGAGAAAGTCCGCCGCTTTCAGGCTGGCGCCGCCAACCAGCGCGCCGTCGACATTCCTGACGCCGAGCAGTTCGACCGCGTTGGAGGGCTTGACCGAGCCGCCATAGAGAATGCGCACCTTCGCCGCGACGCCGCCGAGCTTTTCCGATAGCTTTTCGCGGATATGTGCGTGTGCCGCAGCGACGTCGGCCGCTGTCGGCGTCAGGCCGGTGCCGATCGCCCATACCGGCTCATAGGCAATGATGGTGTTGGACGGGGTGGCGCTTGGCGGGACTGAGCCCTCGACCTGCCGCGACAGCACGTCCAGCGTGGCGCCCGCTTCACGCTGCTCATGCGTTTCGCCGACGCAAATGATGGCAACAAGCCCGGCACGCCACGCGGCGGATGCCTTGGCCTGGACAGTGGCGTCATCCTCGCCGCGTTGCTCGCGGCATTCGGAATGGCCGACGATGACATGGCTCGCACCGGCATCCCTGAGCATTTCCGCCGAGATGCAGCCGGTGTAGGCGCCGCTCTCCTTGGTGTGGCAATCTTCGCCGCCGGCATGCACCGGCGTGCGCGACAGGATCTCGGCGGCGTGGGCAAGCAGGGTTGCGGGAACGCAAACCAGCGCTTCGGTCTCCGCGTCAAGCCCACTCATGAAGCCGTTGCCGATCATCCTGAGCTCGTTGAGGGAGGCGCTGGTGCCGTTCATTTTCCAGTTGCCGGCGACGAGCGGGCGAATTCCTGGCGTCATGGGTTTGCTTCTCCGGATGATATCGGGGCTCTGGCCCTCACTACCAAAATCAGGCCACAAAGCAATCGACAGTGGGCCGGAAGGGCGCTATTGCGCTTGTTTCAGACTCGGCGCATGCGAAAATGCGCATAAATCGGAAGTAAAAATGCTTGGTATATTGAGAAGCGCGGCAGGCACCTGGGTCGCGAAGGGGCTGTTGGTGCTGCTGGTGCTCAGCTTTTTGGTCTGGGGCGTTTCCGGACGGCTGATGGGCGGTTTGGCCGGCCATGATTCGGTGATAACCGCTGGCGGCACCAAAGTGTCGATCAACGAATACCGTCTCGCCTATGATCGCCAGCTCGCCGTCATGTCGCAGCAGTTCGGCCAACGTCTCAGCCACGAACAGGCAAAGGCGCTCGGTGTCGATAACCAGGTGCTGGCGCAGCTCGTCTCGGGTGCCGTTCTCGATGAACAGGCCCGCAAGCTGGGCCTCGGACTTTCCAAAGACCGGCTGGCCGAGCTGACACGCGAAGACCCGGCCTTCAAAGGCCCGGGCGGCCAGTTCGATCGCAGAACGTTCGAATATATGCTGCAGCAGATTGGCATGCGACCCGAGGACTATTTGAAGAACCGTGCTCAGGTGGCGGTGCGCCAGCAGATTGTCGAGGCGGTCTCGGACGGCCTCAAGGCTCCGGACACTTTCTTCAAGGCAGTTGCGCTCTATCGCGGCGAAGACCGCACCATCGACTATTTGACGCTGCCCAAGGCACTCGTCGAGCCGATCGTGGCGCCATCCGATAGCGTGCTTTCGGCCTATTTCGAAGCCAACAAGAAGACATATGCGGCACCCGAATACCGCAAATTCTCCTATGTCCGCCTCGAGCCGGTCGACATCATGGATCCGACCGCCGTCACCGACCAACAGGTCAGCGACGATTACAACAAGAACAAGGCGCGTTACACCACGCCGGAATTGCGTACCATCGAGCAGCTCGTGTTCAAGACGCCGGATGCGGCCAAGGCCGCGTTCGATTCGCTCAAGGCAGGCGCCACTTTCGACAAGCTGGTCACGGCGGAAGGCAAGACCCCAGCCGACACGTTGCTCGGCACGCTTGCCAAGGACAAGATCGCCGACAAGGCGGTCGCCGACGCCGCCTTCGCGCTTAACGCCAATGAAGTCAGCCAGGTCGTGCAGGGCGCCTTCGGTCCGGTGCTGCTGCGTGTCACCGAGATCAAGCCCGAGGTGGTGAAGCCGCTGGCCGAGGTGTCCGACCAGATCCGCAAGGATCTGGCGCTGGGCGAGGCAAGCCGCATCCTTCTGGAC
>NZ_RZPF01000832.1:0-2572 GCF_004022735.1 Mesorhizobium sp. M7A.F.Ca.AU.001.01.1.1 | reverse complement strand
CCTAGAGGCAGACCGGCCGCGCGCGCGCGGCGTGCCGTCTCCAGCTTCTTTTCGTGGGCACCCTTGTGGTTGCCGATGCGATCCGTGGTCGCCGGCCGCGCGCCCTGAAAGCTCAGTTGCAGATGGTCTAGACCGGCTTCGGCAAATGCCTCGACACGGCCCTCGACGATGCCAACGCCCGCGGTAATCAGATTGGTGTAGACGCCGCGCCCCGCAAGCCCGGCGATCAATTGCTCGAGGTCGCGGCGCAGTGTCGGCTCGCCACCGGACAGATGCACCTGGAGCACTCCGAGATCGGCGGCCTCCGAGAACAGGGCGAGCCAGGTCTCTGTGTCGAGTTCGCGATTGGCCTTGAGCAGTTCGAGCGGATTGGAGCAATAAGGGCATTGCAGCGGGCAGCGATGCGTCAGTTCCGCCAGCATGCCGATTGGAGGGAGGAGGGGCGTGCTCATAGCCTCACCAGCAGCTTGTCCGACCATTCCTGCAGGAAGGCGATGACGTCGGTCGCCACGGCCTCCTGTTCGGCCTCATAATCGGCGGCAAGGCCGGCAATGATGTCGCCGACCGTGGACCGTCCATCGCAGCGTCGCAATATGTCGAGACTGACATCGTTCGGCCAGAATATCTTTTCCGGTGAAAGCACGGCGAATGCCTGCCGCAAGGGATCGTATTGTATGCGCACGTGCTTCGGCAGCGAAGGTACCGATCGCAACGACACCACAGCTCTTTCGCGCAGCGCCGTCATAGGGCTGCCTCGGGCTGGAAGGCGCCGGGCGGTATGTTTCCCCGCTCGCCATAGGCGTGTTGAAGCGCGTCAAGCATGGCCCAGAGTATATCGCATTTGAACACCAGTGCATCGATTGCCTGCTGCTGGCGCTCCGCCGTATCGGCGTGGCTGAGCACGTAGGCAAGGGCGAAGTCGGCGTCACGCGAGGCCTGTTCGGGCCGTTGCTTGAAATAGGCAAGCGTATCCTCGGTGATGTAGTCGTATTTGGCCAGCATTGCCGGCACCCGCTCGCCGATGATGAGTGGCGAAAACATCTCGGTCAGCGAGGACGCGACCGCCTCGAACAGCGTCCGGTTTGTGCAAAAGGAAAGGTAAGCGCCCACCGCGAAGCGTGTCGCCGGCAGTGCCAGCCTTTCGCTCTTCACGGCCTCGGCGTCCAGGCCGAGTGAAGTTGCCAGATACAGCCAGCGCGCGATGCCGCCGCTCCAGCCGTCCTCGCCGTCATGATCCTCGATCCGCTTGCGCCACGCGGCACGAAACGCTGGATCCTCGGCATGTACGAGTATCATGGCATCCTTGCGTGGGATGACCGCCTGATAGCAATAGCGGTTCAGCGCCCAAGCCTTCATCTCGGCCTTCGACAACGCGCCGCTGGTCATCCTGTGGTGAAAGGGATGACGATTGTGATAGCGCTCGGCGCCAACCTGCCTCAATACGGCTTCGAGAGCGCTCGTGGAGAGTCCGCCTTTGGCTGCATCGCGGAAGTCGCTCAAAATTCCATCTCCATACCGTCGTTTGCGATTTCCCAGCCTGCCGCCTTGACCGCCGCGTGCTCGGCGGAATTCTCGTCTAGGATGGGGTTGGTGTTGTTGATGTGGACGAAGACGCGACGGCCGACCTTCACATCGGCCAAGCCCGCAATCGAACCCAATTCTCCCGAGATCGCCAGATGCCCCATGCGCGAGCCGGTTTTCTGACCGACGCCGGCGACGATCATCTCGTCGTCGGTGTAGACCGTGCCGTCGAACAAAAGACAGGCGGCATCGGTGAGACGCGCGCGCAGCCGCGCATCGATGCGCGCGCAGCCTGGGATATAGAAGACGGAGCCGCGGCTGCCGATGCCGGCAATTCGGACTCCGATCGTGTCACCTGCGTCGGAGCTGAAATTGGCATCCGGATGGTCTCTATCCTCCAGATAGAGTGCTATCTTCCCGGGCACGGCAAAGGGCTCGATCATTACGCCGGTATCGCGGCCTTCTGCGTCGCAGATGGCCAACTCTTTCGCCGGCGGCAGGATGCGCCGCGGCACAAGCGCTGGATCGAGAACGTTGAAAATCGAATTCGCCTCCAGCGTCGCCAGAACCTGCGCCGTTGCATAGATGGCGAAAGGCTGCCGCTCGCGCAGGCTGAGCAGTCCGGCGATATGATCGACGTCGGCATTGGTCAGCACCACAGCGCGAATAGGTGTCGAGCGCAGCGGCGCATCGCCCGCAGGCTGTAATTCAGGTGTTGCAGCGATTTGCTGGCGAATGTCGGGCGAGGCATTGAAAAGAACCCAGCCCAACCCGTCCGCCGAGGCGGCGACACTTGACTGGGTTCGTGGATGCACGCTTGCCATGCCGTTGCGAGCCGCACGACTGAGACGGTAGTTGCAGTTCCATTGCGGAAAGCCGCCGCCCGCCGCCGATCCGATTATCCTCAAATGCATGAAAATGCCCGCGCGCCGGCTTCTCTGACCTGCAGGCAATTTGCAGTCACAAACGACAGTCCGCGCGCTTTGCGTGCGTCAAAATCTTTCACGGAAATCCCATGCGGCGAGGGGATGCGCGCCCCTGTCGCCAGGGA
>NZ_RZPF01000831.1:0-2576 GCF_004022735.1 Mesorhizobium sp. M7A.F.Ca.AU.001.01.1.1 | reverse complement strand
CCGTTCAACCGACATCGCAGGTTGCTCGGTGCGCAAGAGCGCAGGTAGCCATCCAGTCCCGGCGAGCAACTGCTCGGCGGCCTCCGCCATTGGCTGCTTTTTCAGGTCCGACAGCCTCTCTGCCGCGTCTTCGCTGGCAGCTTCGCGCACGGCGTCGAGGATATGTGCCTTGGTGATGCGCCCGAGATACGTCCGGACGCTTGGCGTCCAATGTGCTGTCATGTCGAGGTTGACCGCTGTCGCCAGCCTGTTCGCTGTCTCGTGGGCGCAAGGCTTGCGCTCCCAAGGCTGCTTTACGGCATTGACGGTGAGCGAGGCGCAATGGGCGAACAACGCCATGACGCTGGCGTGGTCGAGTGAGGCGATGAAGCCCCACAGGTCGGCCACATCGCGAGGCATGTCCGCAGCCCACTCCGCATGTCGATCTGCCAATGCCTTGCCTGCCGCCGTATCTTCGATGCCGTCCGCGTGACCGGCGAGGTAGACGCTGGTTGGGCGGATTTCGAGGCAGTGGGCATCAGCACCCTGATAGAAGGTCTGCGCCGCAAGCGTATGGGTAACCGCAACAAGGGCAATGTCCGGCTGTTCGCCAAGCGCAAGGCGAAGCCCAAGCGTACGATAAGCGGTCAAGTCGCGAATAAGAAGGTCCGACAACGGCTTGCCATCATCCTCCGCTTCTTCGTGGCTGCCACCATCGGAATCCGAACCGCTTCCGTCTTCGATGATCTCGCCATCGTCATTGACGGCGTAGTCCTCGCCGTCTGGAAGCGTTTCCGCTTCCGGTCCCACCTGCTCATCCTCGGCGCGGATGAAACCTCGTTCGATGCGCGCCGCTCCATCATGGGAAAGCACGACGAACACGCCACCACGCGAAACAATATCAGCATCGTAGGCGTGACGCAGAGCGTCGATGCGCTCGATCTCGGCTTCAAGTTTGCCGAAACGCTGATCAACATCGTCCGGCAGTTCCTCGGCGCTATTCCATTCATCTGTGAGCCGGTTGAACTCGTCGGATGCCCTTGCGTAGGCAGCTTTGTCTTCCTCCGACAAATCCACCGGCTGTGGGTAGGTACGGCGCAAGCCGTTTGCGTGGGGGAAGTCGATATGGACATCTGCACATTTCCAACCCTCGGCCTGCCTGACGGTTTCAGAGATGCCTTGCAGCTTCTCAATCACCAAGCGGTCGAGCAAAGCGGCATCCTCGTAGAAGCCGCCGCGATCCTCGGTGAACAGGTCGCGCAGGATGGCACCGCCGGCTTCCATGTAGGCTTCCGCGCCGATGAAGACGGCGCGGCGGTCGTTCGCCGCAACATGCGTCCGCGTCAGTTCGCGGCGGATGACGTAGGGCTCGCGATTGTAGGTGAGGCTTTCGAAAACCTGTTCCTGCCGGGCATGATCGTCCGTGATGGCGAAAGCCATCAGCTGATCGAGGGTCAAATCGCCCTCGCGGTAGACCTGCATCAACTTGGGACTGACCGCGCCAAGCCGCAGGCGCTGCCGCACGACATGTGCGGTAATGCCGAAGCGGGCGGCGATTGCCTCCGCACCCCATCCCTTGTTCTCGTGAAGGTCGCGGAACGCCTCGAACTGATCTGCGGGGTGCATGTCCTCGCGGGTGATGTTCTCGTCCAGGCTGATCTCATGCGCATCGTTGACGGTGTCGATGACGCAGCGGATCGGCTCGGTCTTCTTGATCTGCTTGCGCTTCACACGCAGTAACTGCGCCAGCCTGCGGCCCTCGCCGATGGTGACGAAGTAGAACCCTGTTTCCGCGCCCTCGCCGTCGAACTCCGGCTCAATCACAAGGTTTTGCAGGATGCCCTTGGCGGCGATGCTGGCCGCGTAGGCCTCGATGATCGCTTCGCTGTGCGGCATCTTGCGCGCATTGCGAGGCGACTTCTTGAGCTTGTTCAGCGGAATGAAAACTTCCGTGCCGCTCGCGCTGGCGGTTCCGGTCTTCGCGCTCGTTTCATTGGTCGTCATGGTTCTGGTCCTTTCACGTTACATGCCGAAGGCATGCCCCTCGGCATGCCTTCCGGGGGCGCGTGAGCGCGCGGCAGAGAGGGGGGCGAATGCCGGCGAGCGGAGCTGGGCTGCGCGTCGAGCGGGGCGGCTCGGACCAAGTCAGAGGATGTCGGTCATTCGCCGCCTTGCGAGCGGGCGGCCCCGCTTTGCGCAGGCGGCATTCGCGGGGGAGAGATGGCCAAGACCATCTCCCCCTTTTTGGAACCATATGCATCTAATTGCCACGACGTGATTGGCCGCTTTGCGCCTAGTTCGAGACGTTCACTGGCTCTTGTCGAAGACGCCGGAAGCCGCCATTCATTGTCGTCGGTAGTGTTCAATCAGCTCCAAGCCGGGCAATCGACGAAATACGTTCTTCAGGAGAACATCTCGTCATGACCGCGCGCATCCTTGTCGTCGATAACATTCCTGCCAATGTGAGATTGCTCGAAGTCCGGCTGCTTGCCGAATATTTTGAGGTGCTGACGGCGTCCAACGGACTCGACGCCATCGAAACCTGCGAAAATGGCAAGGTCGATGTAGTGCTGCTCGACGTGATGCCCGGCATGGAC
>NZ_RZPF01000082.1:0-13067 GCF_004022735.1 Mesorhizobium sp. M7A.F.Ca.AU.001.01.1.1 | reverse complement strand
CTTTTGCGCAGTGCATGTAGGCCGCCTTGACGCTGACCACGACAACGCTTTGCGGCTCCCTGCCGTCGACGGCGAGCCGTTCGCGCAAATTTGCGTCGACGGTGATGCGGGCATCGCCGTTGACGCGCAGCGTCTCGTTCATGCCGGGGATGAGGAAGAGCAGCCCGACCGGGGGATTGACGAGGATGTTTTCCAGCGTGTCGAGCCGGTTGTTGCCGGGCCGGTCGGGAATGGCGATGGTGGTGTCGTCCAGAACGGTGGCAAAGCCCGGTTTGTCGCCCTTCGGCGTCACGTCGGCATTGCCGGCACCGTCGGACGAGCCAATCAGCACGAATGGGCTCTTGCCGATGAAGGAGCGGCAATGGCCGTCAAGTTTTTTCAGCTCCTTTCGGATAGAACCGTCGGTCGGTCGTGGCGTCTTGTAGATCGTCCTCAACTGGTCGCGCGTGGTGACGAATTCCATGGCCCTTTCCCCTTATTTGCAGGCTCTATTTCCCGGCCTTCTCTTCTTTGCCGGTCTTGTCGTCCAGCGAATGGCGCAGGATCAGCGGCATCTGGCTGAAGGTGAACAGAAGCGTGATCGGCATGATGCCCCAGACCTTGAAAGTAACCCAGGCGTCGGTGGAAAAATTGCGCCACACCACCTCATTGACGATGGCCAGGAACAGGAAGAACAGGCCCCAGCGGAAGGTCAGCTTGCGCCAGCCTTCAGCGTCGAGGCTGAAGGCTGAATCGAAGACATAGCCAAGCAGCGACTTGCCGAAATACAGGCCGCCGAGCAGCACCCCGCCGAACAGCGTGTTGACGATGGTCGGCTTCATCTTGATGAAGATGTCGTCCTGCAGATAGAGCGTCAGCGCGCCGAAAATGAAGACGACGACGCCCGACACCATCGGCATGATCGGCAAGGTGCGGGTGAGCAGCCACGAGGCGATCAGCGCGATTGCCGTGGCGGCCATGAACAGGCCGGTGGCGACGAAGATCGGCCCGCCGAACTCGGCCAGAACAGGGAATTTCTGCACCAGCCATCCGCTGCGCGCATTGGCGAAGAAGAACACCATCAACGGACCCAGCTCCAGCACCAGCTTGAGCAGCGGATTGACGCCTTCCTTCTTCTGCTTCTGCGGGTCCGACGGATCGCGTTCGAGAATGGGTGGGTTCATGGAATCTCTTTCTTGCGCATGATCTGATCCAAAAAGTCTGCACCTTTTTGGGACATGCTTGTTAAGCTACTCCAGCGATCGCCCTGGCGAATTCGCTTGCTGAGAAAGGTTCGAGGTCGTCGACCTGTTCGCCGACGCCGATGAAATAGACCGGCAATTTGTGCTTTGCCGCGATCGCCACCAGAATACCGCCGCGCGCCGTGCCGTCCAGCTTGGTCATCACCAGGCCGTTGACGCCGGCGACATTGCGGAAGATCTCGACCTGGTTGAGCGCGTTCTGGCCGGTGGTGGCGTCGACCGTCTGCAGCACGGTGTGCGGCGCTTCCGGATCGAGCTTGCCGAGCACGCGGACGATCTTTTCGAGCTCGGCCATCAGTTCGGTCTTGTTCTGCAGACGGCCGGCGGTGTCGATGATCAGCACGTCGGAGCCGGCCTCTTTCGCCCGCTCGAATGCATCATAGGCAAGGCCGGCGGCATCGGCGCCGAGCTTGGAGGCGATGACCGGCGATTTCGTCCGCTCGCCCCAGATCTTCAGCTGCTCGATGGCTGCCGCGCGGAACGTGTCGCCGGCGGCGAGCATGACCGACAGGCCGCCATCGGTCAGCTTGGCGGCGAGCTTGCCGATGGTGGTGGTCTTGCCGGTGCCGTTGACGCCAACCACCAGGATGACATGCGGCTTGTGCGAGAGGTCGAGCTCCAGCGGCATGGCGACATGGGTCAGCACTTTTTCCACCTCGGCCGCCATGATGGCGCGGACCTCGGTGTCGGAAACGTCCTTGCCGTAGCGGCTGGCGGCCAGCGCGTCGGTAACGCGCAAGGCGGTCTCCATGCCGAGATCGGCGCGGATCAGCACATCCTCCAGGTCCTGCAAAGTCTCTTCGTCCAGCTTGCGCTTGGTGAAGACGCCGGCAATGTTGCCGGTCAGTTCCTTGGACGAGCGGGCAAGCCCGTCCTTCATGCGCTGGAACCAAGAGCGCCTCGGTGCCGGCTCCGGCGCTTTTTGCGGCTCGGCCTTCTGCTCGACCTTCTTGGTGACGGTCACCTTGCCGGGGGCGGCTTTCGGCTCCGGCGCGGGTGGTGGAAGAGGCTGCGGCTCGGGCGCAATTTCCGCAATGACCGGCTGCGATTCGATCGGCGCAGGCTGGCGAATGGGAGGTGCGATTTCGGCGGCGGGTGCTTCGGGCGTCGGCGCTGAAACTTCTTCCTTCTCCCCGTCGCTATACGGGGAGAAGGTGCCGGCAGGCGGATGAGGAGCGGCGCCGGCCTCTGAAGACGGCTGAAGAGGGGACGGCGCCGGTGTGGGCACCTCGATCGGCGCTGGTGTTTCTGCCGGAACCTCGGCCGGCGTCGGCACTTCGACTGGTGCCGGCTCCGGCCGCTTTTCCGGGCGTGACGGGACGATCTCCGGTTCGGCCGGCGCCGGCGCTGGGACTTCTTGCGGCTGCCGTTCGGGCGTGGGTTCGGGAGTCGCAGGGGTGAGCGGAACTTCCTCGGGCGCCGGCGGCTCTGGAGTCTCTGGCGCGGGCGCCGGTTCTTCTTTCGGCGCGGGCTCCGGCAGAGGTTCCGGCTCGGAGGGAACAGTCGGCTCCGGTGCTGGCGGGATGGTCGGCTCCGGCGCGGGCACCGGTTCCTCGACAGGCGCCGGTTCCGGCGCAGGAATTACCTCCGGCTCGACCGTCGGCGTCGTTTCTGCCTCGGGCCGCGGCTCATCGCGCTTCAAGAACTCCGGGACGACCTGTTCGGCCGCCGGCTTCAGCGCATCGAGTGCTTCCCATTTGATCGGCGGTAGCGGGGCGGTCTCGTCGATCCGTTCCTCGACCACCTCTTTCTTGCCGAACGAAAATATCTTCTTGAAAAAACCAGCCATGCTTTGCGTTTCTCAGGCGGCGCGGGCGGCAAGCGGCGCCGCGATCAGCCTGGTACCATCGTGGCCCGATATATCGGCCTCGACGATCTCACCCGGTGCGCCCGTGCCGAGTGCGGCAAGCGTAAAACCCTCGGTGCGGCCAAGGCCGTCTCGCTCGATCAGGATCGACTGACGCGTACCGGTGAGCAACGACAGATGCCTGACATAGGCAACTTCACCGGCGGCGCGCAGCCGGGCGGCGCGCTGCTTGACCACCTCGCGGCGGAGCTGCGGCATGCGCGCGGCAGGCGTGCCTTCGCGTGGGCTGAAGGGGAAGACGTGGAGATGGGTCAGGCCACACTCCTCGACAATTTTCTCCGAGTTCTCGAACATTTCGTCGGTCTCGGTCGGGAAGCCGGCGATGATGTCGGCGCCAAAGACGATACCGGGGCGCAGCTTGCGCACATCCTCGCAGAAGCGGATCGACTGATCGCGCAGATGCCTTCGCTTCATCCGCTTCAGGATCATGTCGTCGCCCGACTGCAGCGACAGATGCAGATGCGGCATCAACCGGGGCTCGGTGGCGATGGCGTCGAGCAAATCGTCGTCGGCCTCGATCGAATCGATCGACGACAGCCGCAGGCGCTTCACATCGGGCACCTGTTTCAGGATGGTCTTCACCAGTTTGCCGAGCTTCGGCGCGCCCGGCAGGTCGGCGCCGAATGAAGTCATGTCGACGCCGGTCAGAACGATCTCGGCATAGCCGTTGCCGGCGAGCCGCTTGACCTGCTCGACCACGGCGCCCATCGGCACCGAGCGCGAATTGCCGCGGCCGTAGGGAATGATGCAGAAGGTGCAGCGGTGGTCGCAGCCGTTCTGCACCTGGACGAAGGCGCGTGCGCGGCCCTCGATGGCGTCGACCATGTGACCTGCGGTCTCGCGTACGGAAAAAATGTCGTTGACGCGCGCCTTCTCGGTGTCGTTGACGCCGAAATCCGGCAGCGCGCGGTAGGAATTCGCGTTCAGCTTCTCTTCATTGCCAAGCACGAGATCGACCTCGTCCATGGCGGCGAATTTTTCAGGCTCGGTCTGCGCGGCGCAGCCGGTGACGATGATGCGCGCCTGCGGGTTGTCGCGGCGCGCCTTGCGGATCGCCTGCTTGGCCTGGCGCACTGCTTCGCCTGTCACGGCGCAGGTGTTGAAGATCACGGCGCCACCTTCCAACGCGCCGAGGCCCGCACTTTCAGCCTCGCGCCGCATCACCTGCGATTCATAGGTGTTGAGCCGGCAGCCGAAGGTGACGACATCGATCCCCGGGGACACCGGGCTCTTGGGCAGAGCGGACATCAGGCCGCGCTTTCAGTGTCGCGGGCCCATGTCCCGATCGACGGGTCGAAGTTGCCGGAAAATTCCCATTCGGCGGCGCCGGTCAGGACCACGTGGTCATCGTCGCGCCATTCGACATGCAGCGTGCCGCCGCCTGGCGTCAACAGACTGACGCTGCGGCCGGTCCGGTTGGTGCGGGCCGCGGCCACCACGGCCGCGCAGGAGGCCGAGCCGCAGGCCTTGGTCAGGCCGGCGCCGCGTTCCCAGGTGCGG
Source organism: Mesorhizobium sp. M7A.F.Ca.AU.001.01.1.1 (assembly GCF_004022735.1). Taxonomy (NCBI): domain Bacteria; kingdom Pseudomonadati; phylum Pseudomonadota; class Alphaproteobacteria; order Hyphomicrobiales; family Phyllobacteriaceae; genus Mesorhizobium; species Mesorhizobium sp. M7A.F.Ca.AU.001.01.1.1. Next base: position 8,459 of record NZ_RZPF01000082.1, on the reverse strand, counting down.
ATGATCATGGTTTCGGGCGAAGTAACCTGAGCGATGGTTATGTTGGCGCGCTCGGGGAACATCGGGTGGTTCTCGAGCAGCGGACCGAAGCGGTCGAGCTCGTAGGACCAGACGTCGTTGTCGACCCAGAAGATCGCGTGCGGGTTGCCCATCGAAACGACCGAGGGTGAATGCAGCACGGGGGCGTCGATCGGGCCGATCTGCAGCTCGATCATGCGGGTGTCGCGGAATTCCTCGGCCAGCGGGATATCCTGCCAGCCGAAGCGCGGCGTGCCCATGTCGACCGAGATCGAACCGTCGGCGTGTTCGCGCGCATTGAGGATGCCCGCCACGGTCTCGAAGGTGAAGATCTTCTGGCCGGTCTCGGCGGCGAGCGCCTGGACGACGCAGCGCATGCCATTGCCGCAGGCCTGCGCACCGGTTCCATCGGAATTCAGGATGTCGATGAAAAAGGCGGTGCCAGACGTCCTGGCGTCATGGATCGCCATGATCTGGTCGAAGCTGGTCGCGGCATCGGCGTTCAGCGCAACCGCCGCCGCCGCCGTCACCCGATCGGCACGGCCACGCATATCGGCAACGATGATCTCGTTGCCGATGCCGTTCATCTTGGCGAAAGGGGCAGTGCTGGCCATTGCTCCGAAAAATTCCGTGTCCGTTTGGCGCTATATGGCGGAAACGGGCAGGAATTACCAGTGCGCAGCCGCTTGGTCTCGGCGAAAGCGCCGGACTTACGTGACGGCGAAAATGCCCAGCACCACCAGCAGGAAGATGATCAGAACGATGCCGATAAGGATACGCGCACCGGTGGCCGCGGCACCTGCCAGTGCCGGCATGCCGAGCAAGCTCGCCGCCGCGGCGACGATCAGGAGAATGATAATCCATTTGAGCATGACAATGCCTCGCAAACCGGCAGATATTTCAACCACATGAAAACGCGGTTGCAGCGCTGGGGTTCCGTCGAACCGATGCCTTGATCGTCAAGCGCCTCGGTCAATTTGCGCGCCGGCTCGTCGATCAGCTCGTCGGTGAGCTGGAAGGTGCCCCAGTGACAGCCGGCGGCATGGGCGGCGTTGCACAGCGTCATGCCTTGCACGGCTTCCCAGGATTCTGGTGCTGCGGCGCCATGAACCAGCGCGGCTCATAGGCGCCGATCGGCAGGATGGCGAAGCGGAAACCGCCATGTTTCTCGGCCATCCGCCGGTAGTTGATGCCATCGTGGAAGCCGGTATCGCCGGCGAAATAGAGCTTGCCGTCAGGCGTTTCGACGACAAAGCCGGCCCAGAGCGCCATGCGCCGGTCTCGGGCGCCACGCGCCGACCAGTGATGCACCGGCTCGACATGGACGGCGGCGCCATTGCCGATCTCGACGCTGTCGCCCCAGTCATGCGCCGACAGTCGCATGCCGGGCACGGCGGCTTCGATGATGGCGTCGTTGCCGAGCGGAGTGAGCACCAGCGGGTCGTGGCCGGCCTTCAGCCGCTTCAACGTGGCGAGGTCGAGATGGTCATAGTGGTTGTGGCTGACCAGCACGAGGTCGATCGGCGGCAGGTCGGCAAGGCGATGCCTGGCGCATTGATGCGTTTTGGTCCGGCGAAGGAAAGCGGCGAGGCGCGCAACGACCATACCGGATCGGTAAGGATGTTCAGACCGGCCGTCTGGACCAGCAAGGTGGAATGACCAACCATGGTCACTTCCAGCGCGGCGCCCTCGACCCTTGTCGCCGGCTTTGCCTGCGGAAAGGGGCTTGCATCGCTCGCCGGCCATTTCGAGCGCTGGCCATTCAACTGCCATTTCAGCAGGTCGGCGAAACGGCCGGGTGGCTGGCCGTCGGGATTGAAGAACAATGCGCCGTCGAAATGGTCGCTGGGCGGGCCGCTATAATAGCGATTGGCGGCTGTCTTTCTCGCGGCCAATTTTGCGGCTCCGGCAGGTGTTTCGTTTTCCAGACATAGGCGCTAAGGCGGCTCGCGCAAGCGTCCAACCGTCGATGTCGGCGCTGCACTGCTTTGACCGGATCCCCAGGCGACGCGCGACAAGCGGTCAGCCGCCGCGATTGCGATAAATTTGCAACAATTCTTGCTGCAAACTGTATTTTAACCATATCGGGTTGAAATTTCGCCACCTTCTCCATCTTGGTGGGGGTGAGATTGTGCGGACGGCTTCCCCCCAGCCGGATCCGACGGAGGTTGGAATGACTTTTTCGAAAACCGGTCTGGTGGCCGTATCGCTGGCGGCGCTCGTTGCGAGCGGCTGTTCGACCTCGCGTTTCTCCTCGATGGATGACCAGCAGCCGGCACCGCTGGAGGCCGCGCCCGCCGGCAAGGTGACGGCGAACCAACTGCCGCCGCCGGCATCGCCCGGCACCACCGACCCGTCTCAATTCCCGACCGCTCCTGCGAACACGCAGGTCGCCGCGCTGCCTTCGGATGGTTCGGCGCCGGCCGGCGCTTCGGACGTGACTGCCGCCAGCGTCGCCGGTGTCTGGAACGCCAGCGTTGCGGGCCAGAGCTGCAAGGTGGCGACACCGCAGACCAAATTCGGCGCCGGCTTCCGCGCTGGGCCGCTGCATTGCCCGGCGCCGATGGACGGCGTCAAGTCGTGGAACGTCGCCGGCAAGCAGCTGACGCTCTATGACGAGAGTGGCGGTGCGCTGGCGCGGCTCTATTCCTCGGGCGGCTCGAAATTCGACGGCCAGACTTCCAACGGCCAGCCGATTTCGCTTACAAGGTAGGCTAATGCATGTCGCCCAAAAGTGACCGCGGTTTTGGGAAAACAAAGATCTAAAGCGGGTCGTCTGAATCCGTTCAGACACGACCGCTTTAGTCCTCCGAATGCGTGTCGCGCAGAAGTGACCCCGATTTCGGGACAGCGACATGCATAAACAAATGACGTGACCGATGCATCTGCGTGACGGCCTCCAGACCCATGCGACCGTCAGGCAGCGCTACGAGCATCTGGTGGAAACCGGTACGATCGACCGCGATCCGGCGCAGGAACGGATCGTTGCGGCGCTCGACCTGCTGACCGATGAGATTTCGGCCAAGCGGCTGGCGCATAAGTCGAGCGCGCTGGGCTGGCTGTTCGCCCGCAAGCGCGAGACGCATGAGGCCGTCAAAGGCCTTTACATCCATGGCGGCGTCGGTCGCGGCAAGACCATGCTGATGGATATGTTCTTCGAGTTGCTGCCGGTGCGGCGCAAGCGCCGCGTCCACTTCAACGACTTCATGGCGGACGTGCAGGACCGTATCCAGAAGCACCGGCAGGCGCGCAAGAACGGCGACGTCAAGCAGGACGACCCGATCCCGCCGGTGGCCAAGGCCCTTGCCGAGCAAGCCTGGGTGCTGTGCTTCGACGAGTTCTCGGTCACCGACATCGCCGACGCGATGATCCTGTCCAGGTTGTTTTCGGCGCTGTTTGCCAGCGGTGTGGTGCTGGTCGCCACCTCGAATGTGGCGCCGGAAAACCTCTACAGCGACGGGCTGAACCGTCAGCTTTTCCTGCCCTTCATCGGCATACTGGAGCGGCACACACAGGTGCTGGCGCTCGATGCCGACAAGGACTACCGGCTGGAAAAGCTCGCCCGGACACCGGTCTATGTCACGCCGGCCGATGCGGCGGCGGACCAGCTACTCGACGAGGCCTGGCAAGCCATGACGCGCAACGCGCCGACCGCCGAGACATCGATTGCCCTCAAAGGGCGGCAGGTGATCGTGCCGCGTGCGGCAGGCGATGCGGCGCGGTTCTCCTTCGCCGATCTCTGCGAAAAGCCGCTTGGCGCGCGCGATTTCCTGGCGATCGCCGGACGCTTCTCAACCATTTTCATCGACCACGTCCCGGTGCTCGGCGAAGGCAAGCGCAACGAGGCCAAACGCTTCATCCTTCTGATCGACACGCTCTACGACCATCATGTGCGGCTGGTGGTGAGCGCCGAAGCGCCGCCGCAAGCGCTTTATGCCGCCAAGCGCGGCGTGGAGGTCTTCGAGTTCGAGCGCACCGCATCGCGGCTGATCGAGATGCAAAGCCGCGACTGGCTGGAGGATTGGGCGGAGCGGCAGAAAGGGAAGCCGGCGCCAGAGGCACAGCAGGCGCAGGCCTGAATTTCCAGGGAATGCATCGGTAGCGATCCTTTGCCCCTCTCTGTCATGCCAACGTCTACAACTCGAACCTCCTCGGCCACCCGCATCACAAGGGCGTCATTACCCGCATTCAGCCTTACGATTTCCATCTTCGTCGGTTATTTCCTCCCAAGTCGGCTTACAAACTTTGACGTTTACGTAAATCCCAAATGATCTAACCGATTGAAAACACTGACGCCAAAATAATCGTTTGAATTTTTTCCGTGCCGGGGCTATTGGGTGCGGCGAAAATTCGCGGTTCCCCGCAGCATTCCGGCCTCTTCTTCGACGCCGCCATCAAGTCACAGAGATTTGAGACGTCGTCACCGACAAAGGGAAAACATCCTCACATGGCACGCAACAAGATAGCGCTTATCGGCTCTGGCATGATCGGCGGCACGCTCGCTCACATGATCGGCCTCAAGGACCTCGGCGACGTGGTGCTGTTCGATATTGCCGAAGGTATCCCGCAGGGCAAGGGGCTCGATATCGCGCAGTCGTCGCCTGTCGATGGCTTCGACTCCAGGCTCACCGGCATCAACGACTATGCCGGCATCGAAGGCGCCGACGTCTGTATCGTCACCGCCGGCGTGCCGCGCAAGCCCGGCATGAGCCGCGACGACCTTCTGGGCATCAACCTTAAGGTCATGGAGCAGGTCGGCGCCGGGCTGAAGAAGTATGCGCCGAAGGCTTTCGTCATCTGCATCACAAACCCGCTCGACGCCATGGTGTGGGCGCTGCAGAAGTTCTCAGGCCTGCCCAACAGCCACGTCGTCGGCATGGCCGGCGTGCTCGACAGCGCGCGCTTCCGCTATTTCCTGGCCGAGGAATTCAAGGTCTCGGTCGAGGACGTCACCGCCTTCGTGCTCGGCGGCCACGGCGATTCCATGGTGCCGATGATCCGCTACTCGACGGTATCGGGCATTCCGCTGCCCGACCTCATCAAGATGGGCTGGACCTCGAAGGAGAAGCTCGACCAGATCGTGCAGCGCACCCGCGACGGCGGCGCCGAGATCGTCGGCCTGCTCAAGACCGGCTCGGCCTATTACGCGCCGGCCGCTTCGGCGATCTCGATGGCCGAAGCCTATCTCAAGGACAAGAAGCGCGTGCTGCCCTGTGCGGCGTATCTCTCCGGCCAGTATGGCGTCAAGAATACCTATGTCGGCGTTCCCGTGGTGATCGGCGCCGGCGGCGTCGAGCGCATCATCGAGATCGAGCTCAACAAGAGCGAGCAGAAGATGTTCGACTCCTCCGTGGCGACGGTGCAGGGCCTGACCGAGGCCTGCGTCAAGATCGCGCCGCAACTCGCCTCCAAATGAATCTCCAGTAAGTGAACCCCCAGTCGATCCGGAGACCATACAGATGAACATCCATGAGTATCAGGGCAAGGCACTGCTGAAGTCGTTCGGCGCGCCGGTGGCCGAAGGCGTGCCGGTGTTCAAGGCGAGCGAAGCGGAAGCCGCCGCCAAGGCGCTGCCGGGCCCGCTCTATGTGGTGAAGAGCCAGATCCATGCCGGCGGCCGCGGCAAGGGCAAATTCACCGAGCTCGGCCCGGACGCCAAGGGCGGCGTGCGGCTGGCGAAATCGGTGGCCGATGTCGTCGCCAACGCCAACGAGATGCTGGGCAACACTCTGGTGACCAAGCAGACCGGCCCGGCCGGCAAGCAGGTCAACCGCCTCTATATCGAAGACGGCGCCGACATCGAACGCGAGCTCTATCTGTCGATCCTGGTCGACCGTTCGGTCGGCCGCATTGCCTTCGTCGTCTCGACCGAGGGCGGCATGGACATCGAGGCGGTCGCGCATGACACGCCGGAAAAGATCATCACCGTCGCCATCGACCCGGAAAAAGGTGTCACTTCAGCCGACCTGAAGGCGCTCAACGGCGCGCTCAAGCTCGACGGCGATGCGGCCAAGGACGGCGATACGCTGTTCCCGATCCTCTACAAGGCCTTCGTCGAGAAGGACATGAGCCTGCTCGAGGTCAATCCGCTGATCGTCATGAAGAACGGCCGGCTGCGCGTGCTCGACGCAAAAGTGTCGTTCGACAACAACGCGCTGTTCCGTCACCCCGACGTGCTCGAACTGCGCGACACCACCGAAGAGGACGAGAAGGAAATCGAGGCGTCGAAATACGACCTCGCCTATGTCGCGCTCGACGGCAATATCGGCTGCATGGTCAACGGCGCCGGCCTTGCCATGGCGACGATGGACATCATCAAGCTCTATGGCGCCGAACCCGCCAACTTCCTCGATGTCGGCGGCGGTGCGTCCAAGGAAAAAGTGACGGCGGCGTTCAAGATCATCACCAGGGATCCGGCGGTCAAGGGCATCCTGATCAACATCTTCGGCGGCATCATGAAGTGCGACATCATTGCCGAGGGCGTCATTGCCGCGGTCAAGGAAGTCGGCCTGGAAGTGCCGCTGGTGGTGCGCCTGGAAGGCACCAATGCCGAGCTGGGCAAGAAGATCATCAACGACAGCGGCCTGAACGTGGTGTCGGCCGACGATCTCGACGATGCAGCCAAGAAGATCGTGGCGGCGGTGAAGGGCTGATCTGGTGCCTCCGCATAAGATAAACCTGGTCGAGGCTGCGGATCAAAAGATCAAGAAGGTCTTCGATCCGCATATCGCCGGCGACGTCAACGACAGCCAGGCGAAGGTCGCCAAGTTCGGCGAGGTCTTCGATTGGCACGCGCATGACAATGAGGACGAAGCCTTCCTCGTGCTGCGTGGGCGTATTGCCATCGATTTCCGCGACGGCCCGGTCGAACTCGGCGAGGGCGATTTCATCGTCGTGCCGCGCGGCGTCGAACACCGGCCGCGCTCGCTCACCGTTGAGCCCGTGGTGCTGATGTTCGAGCCGGCAACGACGCTCAACACCGGCAACGCCAAGAGCGACCTCACCGTCGCCGACTTGAAGCGGCTCTGACCATGTTTTCCTCGATCAACGGTTTTTAGAAAAGGGCTCCCATGTCCATCCTCGTCGACAAGAACACCAAGGTGCTGGTGCAGGGCCTGACCGGCAAGACCGGCACGTTCCACACCGAACAGGCGCTGGCCTATCACGGCACGAAAATGGTCGGCGGCATCCATCCCAAGAAGGGTGGCGAGACGTGGACCGGCGCGAAGGGCGAAAGCCTGCCGATCTTCGCCACCGTCGCCGAGGGCAAGGAAAAGACCGGTGCCAATGCGTCCGTCGTCTATGTGCCGCCGGCAGGCGCCGCCGAAGCCATCCTCGAAGCGATCGAGGCCGAGATCCCGCTGATCATCTGCATCACCGAAGGCATACCGGTGATGGACATGATCAGGGTCAAGGCCAGGCTCGACCGTTCGACCTCGCGGCTGATCGGCCCGAACTGCCCGGGCGTGCTGACGCCCAACGAATGCAAGATCGGCATCATGCCCGGAAACATCTTCCGCAAGGGCTCGGTCGGCGTTGTTTCGCGGTCGGGAACGCTTACTTATGAGGCAGTGTTCCAGACCACCAATGTCGGCCTCGGCCAGACCACCGCCGTCGGCATTGGCGGCGACCCCGTCAAAGGCACCGAGTTCATCGACATGCTCGAGATGTTCCTCGCCGACGAGGAGACCAAGTCGATCATCATGATCGGCGAGATCGGCGGTTCGGCCGAGGAAGACGCCGCGCAGTTCCTCAAGGACGAAGCCAAGCGTGGCCGCAAGAAGCCGATGGCCGGCTTCATCGCCGGGCGCACGGCGCCGGCCGGCCGCACCATGGGCCACGCCGGCGCGGTCATCTCCGGCGGCAAGGGCGGCGCCGAAGACAAGATCGCGGCGATGGAATCGGCCGGGATAAAAGTTTCGCCGTCGCCGGCAAGGCTGGGCACGACCTTGGTCGAAGCGATCAAAGGGTAAGGGAGTAGGGGAGTAAGGGAGTAGGGCAGTAGGGAAAATAGCAGCGGCAAAAAGCCCTGCTCCCCTATTCCCTTATTCCCCTACTCCCCTCCAAAAACAGGAGACGGAGCCGGGCTCCGCGGACAAAAATGGCAAGACAAGATCAGGCCAACGACCAATTTTCTCTCACCTCTTTCCTCTATGGCGGCAATGCCGATTACATCGACGCGCTTTATGCCGCCTATGAGGACGATCCAGCCTCGGTCAATCCCGAATGGCAGGAGTTCTTCGCCGGGCTGAAAGACGATTCCGGCGATGTGCGCAGGAACGCCAAGGGCGCCTCCTGGGCCAAGCCCTCCTGGCCGCTGCAGGCCAATGGCGAACTGGTGTCGGCGCTCGACGGCAATTGGGGCATCGTCGAGAAGACGATCGAAAAGAAGGTCAAGGACAAGGCGGTCACCAATGGCGTCGTCCTGTCCGACGCCGACG
>NZ_RZPF01000830.1:0-2582 GCF_004022735.1 Mesorhizobium sp. M7A.F.Ca.AU.001.01.1.1 | reverse complement strand
GACCCGGTGAAAGGGTCTTCGCCAGGATCGACCCGACCCAGGCGCATTTCTTCGACAAGGCAAGCGGCAAGTCGCTTGAGGTGAGACTCTGATGGCCCATATCCAGCTCAAGAACATCTCGAAGACCTTCGGCAACCACACGGCGCTCACCGGGCTCGATCTCGATATTGCCGATGGCGAGTTCTTCGTGCTGCTGGGCGAGACGGGCGCCGGCAAGACGACGACGCTGCGGCTTATCGCCGGCCTGGAGAAGCCCAGCGAAGGCCAGGTCTTCATCGACGGCGTCGACGTTGCCGACTGGGGTGCGGCCGAGCGTGACGTGGCGCTGGTGCTGCAGCAATATTCGCTCTATCCGCGCTACACGGTGCGCGAAAATCTCGAATTCCCGCTGAAGCCGAAAATTCGCCGGCTGCCCGACGCCGAGATCAAGGACCGTGTCGACCGTGCCGCCCGTACGCTGCGGATCGAGCATCTGCTCGACCGCAAGACGGATCGGCTGTCCGGCGGCGAGATGCAGCGCGTCTCGATCGGCCGCGCCATCGTGCGCAAGCCGCGTGTGTTCCTGATGGACGAGCCGCTGTCTGCGCTCGACGCCAAGCTGCGCGAGGCGCTGCGGACTGAACTGAAGAACCTGCAGATACAGCTCGGCGCCACCTTCCTGTTCGTCACCCACGATCAGATCGAGGCGATGTCGATGGGTGACAAGGTCGGCGTGCTCAACCATGGCCGAATCGTCCAGACCGGCACACCGCATGAGATCTACAACAATCCACGCGACACCTATGTGGCGAGCTTCGTCGGCTCGCCGCCGATGAACCTCATCGACGGCAAGCTCGTGAACGGCCGCGCGGTGATGGCGCCGCTGAATTTCGAATTGCCTTTTTCAGGGGGAGCCAAAGCGGGCGGGGCGACCGACGGTCGCCCGCTCGTCTTCGGCATTCGTCCCGAGGACGTCTATCTCGAGAGCGGCGCGCCGGTCGAGGCGCGTGTCCACGACGTCGAGAACCACGGCGTAGAAAAGATCCTGACGCTGCGCGTCGGCGACGCGACACTGCGTGCAACCGTGCCGGCCAGGACCGACGTCGCCATCGAGCTGGCGGTGCGCTTTGCCTGGAACCCCGACAAGGTGGTGCTGTTCGACAAGGGCAGCGGCGTCAGCTTGCGTCACGCCTCGTAGCCGCATCCCAGCCTATTTCTGGAAGTAGGTTTCGTAGGGCGTGTCGTTGATCAGCAGGATCACGCATTCCGTGTCGGAGACGCAGGCGTCGTCATGCATCTCATTGGCTTTCTGGGTCCAGTAGGATCCAGGAGGCAGTTCGACCTTGGTCGCCTCGCCGCCATCCATCTGCCAGTGCGCCCACATCCCCTTTATGACCACCGCACGGTAATCCGCGGTGTGCGCATGGACCGGTGCGCGCCAGTTGCCGGGAACCTTCAGCAACGTGCCTGCCGGACCCTTGGCCCGCTCGCCCCACAATGGGCCAAGACGATGCGGCTGGTCGGGTACTTCCGCCACATAGGGGATCTTGTCGGCCGGCAGGTAGCTGTCCTCGAGGGCAAAGGCGCGCCCGGGAACCGCAAGCATGACGGCGAGTGCGATGAGCTTCGGATGATTTGGCATTGGTTCTCCTCTTCGGACCGGCTTGCCGCCGGCCTCTCGCTGCCTGGTTCTGGCAAGCTATTGCATGCGGGTGGCCCGGCAATGGCATTGCGTCCGGAAGGCTTGGCAATTCATCCAGACCCGGCGATCCACGGCCGCGCTGCGGATGGTGCCGATGCGATTGATGCCGCGCGCCATGTCGATCATCCTGACCGGCGTTTCGCTGGCGACCGTCTGTGCGGCGCCGGTCGGCGCCTATGTCGGTGACATCTGGGGCTGGCGCACGGCCTTCATGATTGCGACCGTGGTCGCCGCCCTGGCGCTGCTGGTGCAGCTGGCCACCATTCCGAAATTGCCCCCCCGTGGGTGTGGCAAGCTTCCGCACCTTGCTCCACGTGCTGAAGCGTCCGTCGATCCGGGTGGCGCTGCTGGTCGTGCTGCTGGTCGCTTCGGGACACTTTGCCGGCTTCACCTATGTCCGTCCCTTCCTCGAGAAGGTCCCCGTGCTCGACATCGAGACGATCTCGCTGGTGCTGCTGGCCTATGGCATTGGCGGCTTCTTCGGCAATGTCGCCGGCGGCATCCTGGCCGAGCGCAGCCTCAAGGCAGCCGTTGGGCTGGCGCCCTTGCTGATCGCACCGGCCGCCGCCTCGATGCTGGTTTTCGGAGCTTCGCCGACGATCGCCGCTGCCGCCGTTGCGGTCTGGGGCTTTGCTTTCGGCGCCGTTCCGGTCGGGCTGCAGAGCTGGCTGGTGCGGGCAGCACCCGACCAGGCAGAAAGCGCCGGCGGACTGATGGTGGCGACGTTCCAGGTGGCGATCGCGCTCGGCGCCGTCTTCGGCGGCCTGCTGGTCGACCACACCGGCGTCGCCAGTGCCTTCGCCCATTGCGGCGCGGCGACATTGCTGGCGGCCAGCGTGGTGTTCCTGCGCGGCCCGAAGCAGGCCGAGTAGCCTCGCCGCAATCAGGCTTCCCTGACACC
>NZ_RZPF01000829.1:0-2584 GCF_004022735.1 Mesorhizobium sp. M7A.F.Ca.AU.001.01.1.1 | reverse complement strand
TTGATGGTGACGACGATGCCGGCACCGACGGTGCGGCCGCCTTCACGGATAGCGAAGCGCAGCTTCTCTTCCATGGCGATCGGCACGATCAGCTCGACATCGACCGTGATGTTGTCGCCCGGCATCACCATCTCGGTGCCTTCCGGCAGCGACACGATGCCGGTCACGTCGGTCGTGCGGAAGTAGAACTGCGGACGGTAGTTGGTGAAGAACGGCGTGTGACGGCCACCTTCGTCCTTGGTCAGGATGTAGGCTTCGGCCACGAACTTCTTGTGCGGCTTCACCGTGCCCGGCTTGGCCAGAACCTGGCCGCGCTCGACACCTTCACGATCAACGCCGCGCAGCAGCGCGCCGATGTTGTCGCCAGCCTGGCCCTGATCGAGCAGCTTGCGGAACATTTCCACGCCCGTGCAGGTCGTCTTGGTCGTCGGACGGATGCCGATGATTTCCAGCTCCTCGCCGACCTTGACCACGCCGCGCTCGACGCGGCCGGTCACCACCGTGCCGCGGCCCGAGATCGAGAACACGTCTTCGATCGGCATCAGGAACGGCTTGTCGAGCGGACGAACCGGCGTCGGGATGTAAGCATCGACCGCAGCCATCAGCTCGCGGATCGCGTCTTCACCGATCTTCTTGTCCGAGTCTTCGAGAGCAGCCAGAGCCGAACCCTTGACGATCGGAATGTCGTCGCCGGGGAATTCGTTCTTGGTCAGAAGCTCGCGAACCTCGAGCTCGACCAGTTCGAGCAGCTCGGCGTCGTCGACCTGGTCGACCTTGTTCAGGAACACCACGATCGACGGCACGCCGACCTGACGGGCCAGCAGGATGTGCTCGCGGGTCTGCGGCATCGGGCCGTCGGCAGCCGACACGACCAGGATCGCGCCGTCCATCTGCGCGGCGCCGGCGATCATGTTCTTCACATAGTCGGCGTGGCCGGGGCAGTCGACGTGAGCGTAGTGGCGGTTGGCCGTTTCGTATTCGACGTGAGCCGTCGAGATCGTGATGCCGCGCGCCTTCTCTTCAGGGGCAGCGTCGATCTGGTCGTAGCGCTTGTATTCGCCAAAATACTTGGTGATCGCCGCCGTCAGCGACGTCTTGCCATGGTCGACGTGGCCAATCGTGCCGATGTTCACGTGAGGCTTGTTACGCTCGAATTTACCTTTTGCCATTGTCTCTTTCCTTGGACGGCCCGGATCTTCAGTTCGGTCGAAGACCTTCAGTTCAGTCGAATGCGGGGCGATTAGCGACAAAGGCCAAAAAACACAAGCGTCTTTTGGCCGGGTGCCGTCTCACTCAGTCCGAACCATCGATCCGATTGCGGGGATGTGGCGCTGATATAGGAAGGCTCCGGGCAAAATGAAGGGGTAGCGGGCCGACCGATCGAGGCCGCGAAAGCGCCGGCTTGCTTGCCCGGCCCTGTCTGAATCATGGCCAGGCCATGGACCATTGCCGCCGCCATCCGCCTCTGATCTTGTGGCCGGATGCATTTCATCCCTGTCTCTATCCGCGGCCCGCTGTTCATGATCGTCTCGACGGGGTCGTATCTCGTCAACGATACAATGATGAAGCTCGCGACGGCGGGCCTGCCGTCTTATGAGGTGCTGTTTCTGCGGGGTGCCGCGGCGGCCCTCTGGGGCTTCCCGCTGCTGTTCGCGCTGGGCTACGGCAAGCAGATCCCGCTGATCTTCGACAAGCGCGTCCTGAGCCGGAACGTGCTCGAGCTGGCGGCGATCCTTTGCTATGTGGTCGCGCTCGCCAACATGCAGATCGCCGATTCCACCGCGCTCGGCCAGATCACGCCGCTCTTGATGCTGGTTGGCTCCTCGATCCTGTTTGGCGAGCGGATCGGCGGCCGGCGCATGGCGCTGATCGGGCTCGGCTTCGTCGGCGCGCTGATGGTGGCGCAGCCGACCATGCAAGGCATTTCGGTCTATGCCCTGCTGGCGCTCGGCAACGCAGCCCTTGCAGCGGCGCGCGACCTAGCCGGCCGGCGGGTCTCGGCCGAGGTGCCGGGGATGATCGTGGCGATTTCCGCCGTCGTGGTGGTGCTGATCGGCGCCGGCGCCGCGCATCTTGTTTCCGAGCGCTGGGTCATGCCCGGGGCGCATCACCTGCTGCTGATGGCAGGTGCTGGATTTTTCCTGATCTTCGGCCACTTCTTCATCTTCATGGCCTATCGCGTCGGACCGACCAGCGCCGTGGCGCCGTTCTACTATTGCTTCACCGTCTGGGCGGTCATTTCGGGCCTGCTGGTGTTCGGGCAATTCCCCAACACACTGGCGGTCTGTGGCATCCTGCTGGTCGTCGGCAGCGGGCTGACCATCGTGTCGCTGGATCAGCGCCAGCGCCGGTTGGCCGTCGTCGCCTAGCCTCGTTTCATTGCGGGAACGCCGATCTTTGTTTTCGCCGCCCCGATGCCATAGGCAAGCCACAGCCGGGCATACCGGCCTGAAGCCGGTCTTGCCTTCAGAAACTCGAAACCTCAGACGATCCGCAGGCGCCTAAAGCGTCCGCCTTGCGCTGAACTGATGGTAGGCCCACAGAACAACCACCGCCCCGATGACGGCAACGATCAGGCTGTAGA
>NZ_RZPF01000828.1:0-2589 GCF_004022735.1 Mesorhizobium sp. M7A.F.Ca.AU.001.01.1.1 | reverse complement strand
ATCCCGAAACGCCGACGCTGTGCTCCTCGCCGATGGTGGCGCTACGCCGGCGTGCGGTGGCCGAAGGCCTCGACGTCATCGAAGGCACCGCCACCTGGGCGGAGCCGGGCGGCCTGGTGCAGCGGCAGACCTATGAGGCTCTGCGCGACGAGATTCTGGGCCAGCTCAAGGCGGCGCTGCCGGTCGATGCTGTCATCCTCGGCCTGCATGGCGCCATGGTGGCGCAAGGCTATGACGATTGCGAAGGCGATCTGCTCGAACGGGTTCGCGCAATGGTCGGGCCGGAGGTGGTGATCGCCGTGGAACTCGATCCGCACAGCCATCTGACACCGAAGCGCGTCGCGGCCTCCGACATTCTCGCCTATTTCCTCGAATTTCCGCACACCGATTTCTACGAGCGCGGCGAACATGTCGTCGAGCTTGGCCTGGCAGCAGTGCGCGGTGAGATCAACCCTGTGATTTCGACCTTCGACTGCCGCATGATCCAGGTGCTGCCGACCAGCCGCGAGCCGATGCGGTCCTTCGTCGATCGCATCAAGGCGCTGCACGGCAAGGACGGCGTGCTGTCGGTCTCCGTCATCCACGGCTTCATGGCGGCCGATGTGCCCGAGATGGGCACGCGCATCCTGGTCGTCACCGACAATGACAAGGCCAAGGGCGACGCGCTGGCGGAACGGCTCGGGCGGGAACTCTACGCGCTGCGCGAAAAGACGGCGATGACGATGCTGAGTGCTGCCGACGGCATCGATCGGGCGCTGGCCGTGCGCACAGAAAATCCGGGCAAGCCGGTGGTCATCGCCGATATCTGGGACAATCCCGGCGGCGGTGTGCCCGGCGACGGCACCTTCGTGCTGCGCCAGATGCTGGCGCGTGGCCTGGACAGGTTCGCCGTCGCGACCATCTGGGATCCGATTGCGGTCACCTTCTGCCTGGCGGCAGGCGAGGGCGCAGTCATCGACCTGCGCTTCGGCGGCAAGGCCGGGCCGCAAGCCGGCGAGCCGATCGATGCGCGCGTGCGCGTGCTGAAGGCGGTTGCGGAGGGCTGGCAGAGTTTCGGGCCAAGCCGGGTGACGCTTGGGCCGACGGCGCTGGTCCGCCTCGAAGGCACCGAGGTCGACATCATCCTCAACACCAACCGCACGCAGACTTTCGAGCCGGATATCTTTTCCAACATCGGCGTCGATCCGCTAGCCAAGGACATGCTGCTGATCAAGTCGACCAATCATTTCTACGCCGGCTTCGAGCCGATCGCCGCCGAGATCATCTATGTCTCGGCGCCGAGTTCGTATCCCAGCAATCCGGCGGTGACCGATTACAAGAAGCTGACAAGGCCGGTGTGGCCGAGGGTGACGGATCCTTGGAAGCTGCCAATCTCCCCCACGAGGGGGGAGATTGGCTAATCACACCAACCCGCGCTTGGCCATCATCGCTTCCGGCGACGGCATCTTGCCGCGGAAGGCGGTGTAGAGTTCTTCCGGATCCTTCGACCCGCCGGCCGCGTAGATGTTCTTGCGCAGCCGCTCGGCGAGTGCCGGGTTGAAGGGGTCGCCGGTTTCCTCGAAGGCGGCAAAAGCATCGGCATCGAGCACTTCCGACCACATGTAGGAATAGTAGCCGGCCGAATAGCCTTCGCCGGAAAAGACATGGCCGAAATGCGGGGTGCGGTGACGCATGGCTATGGTGTCCGGCATATGCAGTTCTGCAAGCGTTTCGGCTTCGAAACGAAGCGGCGCTTCAGGCGCCTCCGCCCGCGCGTGATAGGCCATGTCCATCAAGGCGGAGGCGGTGAATTCGACCGTGGCGAAGCCGGCGCCGAAGGTGCGCGCGGCCAGCATCTTGTCGAGCAGCGCCTTGGGCATCGGCTTGCCGGTCTTGACGTGCAGCGCGTGCTTTTCCAGCACTGCCGGCACGGTCAGCCAGTGCTCGTAGAGCTGCGAAGGCAGTTCGACGAAATCGCGGCTGACCGAAGTGCCCGAAACCGAGGGCCAGGTGACGTCGGTCAGCATGCCGTGCAAAGCATGGCCGAACTCGTGGAACAGCGTTTTGGCCTCGTCGACCGACAGCAGAGCCGGCTCGCCCACCGGCGGCTTGGCGAAGTTCATGATGTTGTAGATGACCGGGCTCGCACCGTGGCCGAGCCTGTAGCCGGATTGCAACGCGCTCATCCAGGCGCCGGATCGCTTTGACGGCCGGGCGAAATAGTCGGCCAGGAAAAGGCCGCGCTCGCTGCCGTCGGCATTCTTCACCACGAAGACGCGGGCGTCCGGATGCCAGGCCGCGATGTCCTTTTTCTCTTCGAAGGTGATGCCGAACAGCCGTGTCGCCACGTCGAAGCAAGCGTCGATGATCCGGTCGAGCTGCAGATAAGGTTTCAGTTCCGCCTCGTCGAAGGCGAATTTCTCCGCGCGCAGCTTCTCCTGGTAGAAGCGCCAGTCCCAGGCAGCGAATTTTTCGTTGCTGCCGGCTGCGGTGGCCACGCGCTGCAATTCGATCTGGTCGCTTTCTGCCTTCTCAAGCGCCTTCTCCCACACCGGATCGAGCAGCGCGTGCACGGCCTTCGCCGCCTTGGCCATGGCGTCGTCGCGCTTC
>NZ_RZPF01000827.1:0-2590 GCF_004022735.1 Mesorhizobium sp. M7A.F.Ca.AU.001.01.1.1 | reverse complement strand
AGCTTCTTCCTCGGCCACGCAGGGGATATCGGGAAATGCGGCACGCAGTCCGGCGAGAATGATCTTTTCGCTCTCGCGGTCCGCCTCGGTCACCGGCGAGGCGTCGGACTTGCGGTCAACCGCACAGCCGGCGTGGAACACGCGCATCACCTCGCGCCCGGCCGACAAGGCCAGGCGCTCGAAGATTTCAAGCATCAGCCTGTCGTCAGATGCCGCCGCCGCTATCGTATTGGTCTTCGGCAATGTCGCGCTCGTTCAGCCAGTGTTCCAGGGCGTCGACCATCTCTTCGGCCGATTTGCCGAGTGTCTGCAGATGGATCTCCGGGGTTTCCGGCGCTTCATAAGGGGAATCGACGCCGGTGAAATTCTTGATCTCGCCATTCAGCGCGCGCGCATAGAGGCCCTTCGGATCACGCCTGGCGCATTCCTCGAAGGGCGTATCGACGAACACCTCGACGAATTCTCCGTCGGCCATCAATTCACGTGCCATGCGCCGTTCGGCGCTGAACGGCGAAATGAACGAAACAATGACGATCAACCCGGCATCGGCCATCAAACGCGCCACCTCGGCGACGCGGCGGATGTTCTCGACGCGATCGGCATCGGTAAAGCCAAGATCGCGATTGAGACCGTGACGGACGTTGTCGCCGTCGAGGATATAAGTATGACGGCCGGTGGCGAACAGCTTCTTTTCGAACAGGTTGGCGATGGTCGACTTGCCGGATCCCGACAGCCCGGTGAACCAGAACACGGCGGGCCGCTGGTTCTTCATGTCGGCGCGCACGCGCTTGCCGACATCGAGCGACTGCCAATGGATGTTTTCGGCACGACGCAGCGAGTGCAGGATCATGCCGGCGCCGACCGTGGCGTTGGAGATGCGGTCGATCAGGATGAAGGCGCCGGTTGTGCGGTTTTCGGCGAAGGGATCAAAGGCGATCGGCGTCCGCGTCGAGATGTTGCAGATGCCGACTTCGTTCATTTCGAGCGACTTGGCCGCTTCATGGGCAAAGTCGTTGACGTTGATCCGGTATTTCAGATCGGTGACGGTGGCGCTGGTCTGGTCGGTCTCGGTGCGCAGGATGTAGGAGCGGCCCGGCAGCAGCGCATGCTCGTCGAACCAGACGATGTTGGCGGCGAACTGGTCGGCGACCTGCGGCCGTGCGGCAGGCGAAACCAGCATGTTGCCGCGCGAGATTTCGACTTCGTCGTCGAGGACGAGCGTGACGGCCTGTCCGGCAGCCGCCTGGGCGAGATCGCCGCCATACGAGACGATCCGCTTGACGCGCGAGGATTTGCCCGACTTGGCGACAACGACCTCGTCGCCGGGCGCAACCGAGCCGGAAGCGACCGTGCCGGCAAAGCCGCGAAAGTCGAGATTGGGACGATTGACATACTGGACCGGGAAACGGAACGGCAGTTCGACCATCGCTTGGTCGACCGACACGGTTTCGAGATGCTCGATCAGCGTTGGGCCGGAATACCATTCCATGCTTTCCGACCGACGGCTGACATTATCGCCATAACGGGCCGACATCGGGATCGGCACAATGGTCTGGAAGCCGAGATCGCGCGAGAATTGCCCGTAGTCTTCGACGATCCGGTCGAAAACCGTCTGATCGAAATCGACAAGATCGATCTTGTTGACGGCCAGCACGACGTGGCGGATGCCGAGCAGCGAGGCGATGATCGAATGTCGCCTTGTCTGGCGAAGCACACCCTGCCGGGCATCGATCAGCACGATCGCCAGGTCGGCGGTCGAGGCGCCGGTGGCCATGTTGCGGGTGTATTGCTCGTGACCAGGTGTGTCGGCGACGATGAATTTGCGCTTCGGCGTGGCAAAGAAACGGTAGGCGACGTCGATCGTGATGCCTTGCTCACGCTCGGCCTCGAGGCCGTCGACCAGCAGTGCGAAATCGATGTCGTCGCCCGTCGTGCCATGCTTGCGCGAATCGCGTTCGAGCGCGGCGAGCTGGTCCTCGAAAATCTGCTTGGTGTCGGACAGCAGGCGCCCGATCAGCGTCGACTTGCCGTCATCGACCGAGCCGCAGGTCAGGAAGCGCAGCAGCGACTTCTTCTCCTGCGCCGCCAGATAGTCGCGAACGCCGTCGGTGGGGGCGAGGCTCTTTGCCATGATGTGGCGCATGGTCAAAAGTACCCCTCGCGCTTCTTCTTTTCCATCGAGCCGGCTTCATCGCGGTCGATCAGGCGCCCCTGCCGTTCGGATGTCCGTGCCGTCAGCATTTCGCCGACGATGGCTTCCAGCGTGTCGGCCTCCGATTCGATGGCGCCAGTCAGCGGATAGCAGCCAAGCGTGCGGAACCGCACGAGCCGGTTCTCCACTGTCTCGTCGGGGCGGAGTTTCATGCGCTCGTCGTCCCGCAGGATCAGCATGCCGTCGCGTTCCACCACCGGCCGTTCCTTGGCGAAATAGAGCGGCACGATCGGGATACTTTCCTGCAGGATGTACTGCCAGATATCCAGCTCGGTCCAGTTCGACAGCGGAAAGACGCGGATCGATTCACCCGATGCGATGCGGGTGTTGAATATCTTCCACATTTCGGGGCGCTGGTTCTTCGGATCCCACACATGC
>NZ_RZPF01000826.1:0-2592 GCF_004022735.1 Mesorhizobium sp. M7A.F.Ca.AU.001.01.1.1 | reverse complement strand
GTATACAAAAATACACTGTCACCGTGATCTTCTTCGTTACTGATCGATTATTTCTAAAGAAAATAGGACAGGATTCTCAAAATTCACAAAATAAAACCGAGATCCATTTAGAAAATCTATTACTATTGACGTGTCTGGACCAATTCCTTCGCCAAGTTTTGTTGAAAATGGAATTTTTCTACGCCTAACTTCGTTTAAAGTATCGTCGAATGTTCTCATTTCAATTTTTGGTAACGTAACAGCGTAACGATCTGACTGTGACTTACTCTTTAGGCGGAAAAAAGTCTTTCTTACCATCAAATCGATTTTTATCATTGACACAAACGGCATATCAAATCTCGATCTTACATATAATTCAATTGGTCCAAATCCCATGTAACCATTGAAAATTTCGTCGGGACCAAAGCCCCAATAGTCTGGAGGCCCCACGAGCTCCGCAATCTCATTCAAATTTTCCCCAACCCGCACTGCCCCTATTCCTCCCGCTTCGGCAACAGAAAATATGTCGAACGTCACATCAGTCATGGCTTCTTTCCTGCTGGTTTTTTGTCTTGTCCGCCGTCGCCGCCAGTCTTTTTCTCTGCTTTTTCAATTTTCTTTTCAGCACTCTTTTTCACACTTTCAATTCTTTCACGCCATTTTTTTCCTAAGGCGTCATTCCGCGGATTGTCTAAAAGAAAACCCGCTTGTTTCGCCACGTCCTTGAGGCCCGGAACGGTCCCTAGGTATTGCTTTGCCTCTTGGGCAGCCTTTTCAAAATCCTTAGCGCCAGGCTTGGATTTACCTTCTGGGGAAAGATCAAAATCGGCGTTGATGTCTTCCCCGATGCCTATCGCGATTTCTTGCTTCTTCCCAGTTTTTGGATCGGTGTGTGTCCAATGAACGCCCTTTGATCCATCGTAACTGGAGTAGCGGTTCTCTACAGGAGAACTTGTGTGAGGCCTAACAATGTCTTGGCAGATGGCTGCGCAAGCAGGATTAACAATAGCGGAAAACGAGCCATGAGAGACCGTTCCCTGTACAAATATAGGAATTAAGCACAATGGCTGGCTCTACACATTGATCGCCCCGTGCCAATATAGCCTAGATAACTATTAGCCTTGCATCACTCCAAAATCCTCTCGTCCGCCTGATCTTTAGCTTTTACTATTACGCTTTCAATCAAAAGTGGTAGCACCACAGGCAGCAAAAAAAATCTCCAAGGCTTGCCGTAGCCCGACGAAATAAATGAAATACCGGCAATAATATTTCCTTTTTCCCATCCTTTCTTCAAAAGAAGCCTTCCCCGTTTCACATCGCCGTTTCTCATTAAATATCTTCCACATATAAGGTAAATTGCGCCAAGCTCCCACTCCGCTTTTTCTGCAAAAATATCGAGAGTCTTGGGCGATTCTTCCCTGGAAAATGTTTTTATGAGAACGAAGGTCGCTTCTTCGCCCTTTTTCTCTTCAGCGCGACGGAGCCAGAGCTCCGCTAACATTAGGTCTTTTTCTACCATCACCCCGTTAGCATAGCCAATACCAACGGCTAACTGCGCATCTGGATCTCCTTGCTCGGCCAATGGGATGAAGTACTCAATCCATCTCTGTCGCTCTTCAGCAGTGACTTGGTCCATGTGACGTTTCCCGTCTATGCATCCATCCGACGACTGGTGCGCCTAGTCCTCGGCACATGGGCTCTTTTCGAGAGCCGGTCCATTCTAAAGTCAATCACTCACTCTATCATCATAACCTGAAATCTCGATCTGTAAGCCCGCGCGGGTCCCTCATAAAGTCATGCACAATCCCCATTGGGATCCCGATAACAGGAGTTCCAAGAGGAGCACCCGGCGGCTTCGATGGCTTTGTCGGCGGACCTGGCGGCAGATCATCTGGTGGTGATGCACTTGGCGGATCAGTTGGGGTTGGAGCCTTCTTTACAGACTCCATCTGCCTCACTGGAGGTTTGGGATCGTTAACCGACGGCGCTTTGTTTGGATCCGTAAAGCTAGTCATAACATCCATGGCAAAGCCGACGAGGTTTCGAACAAAATCGAATTTACTGGCGGCTATTTGCTTACACCCATCGCACTTTTTCTTGTCAACAGAAAGGCCCAACTCCTTTACCGCCGGCCCCGCTGATTGGGAGATGGCGTGGCTGCCAGACGCTTCAGCGGTGCCAACCGAGCCGCCACCTTCTCTGGCAGCATTGGCCAATCCGGCCGCGCTGTCGTCGGCTGACCGCGCCGAATGTCCATTGTTGTCTGCTTTATTCACCGGATCGTTCTGGGCATATACATAGCGGTTGGTCCCCACGCCCTGCTTTGTCGGATCCCAATCATCTGGCGAGATGAACCTTCCCAGCACGGGATCCATGTACCGCGCATTGAGATACAGCAGCCCGGTCTCGGGATCGAAGCGTTCGCCGATGTAGCTCTTCTGGGTCTGGAAGCCTGTGTTGAGGCGCTCGCCATAGGTGGCGTAGTTGGTCTGCTCGACGATGGCGCTGGTGCTGTCGGTGACCATGCGCACCGAGGCCAGGTGATCACGATGCAGGAAGGCCTTTGTCGTGCCCGTCACTTTGATGTCGGGATGCGGATACCTGGTGTAGATC
>NZ_RZPF01000825.1:0-2596 GCF_004022735.1 Mesorhizobium sp. M7A.F.Ca.AU.001.01.1.1 | reverse complement strand
GTGGTGCTGGAGCCGCAAGCGGATTGCCCGGCCGCACAGGTCGCCAACCGGCAGATAACAGCCGCCTATGACGACCCGGCCGCCCTTGCCGACCTGGCAGCGTCAAGTTCCGTCATCACCTACGAGTTCGAGAACGTCCCGGTCGCAGCGGCCAGCGCGCTGGCGGCCAAGGTTCCGGTCTATCCGCCGGCGCGTGCGTTGGAAGTGGCGCAGGACCGGGTGGACGAAAAAACATTCCTCAACGGCATCGGCATTGCCACCGCCGATTTCCACGCCGTCGACAATGATGACGAGCTGGCGGCGGCGCTGAAAGCATTCGACGGCAGCGGCATCCTGAAGACCCGGCGCATGGGATATGACGGCAAGGGCCAGCGCGTCTTCCGCAACATGGAAGCCGGCGGTTTTGCCGGCACATGCGAGGCGATGGGCAATGTGCCGCTGATTCTGGAGTCCTTCGTGCCGTTCGAGCGCGAGATATCGGTGATCGCGGCGCGTGGGCTGGACGGTGCGGTTGTCGCCTACGATCCAGCCGAGAATATCCATCGCAACGGCATTCTCCACACATCGACCTTGCCGGCCGCCATTATGCCGGAGACGGCGCAAGCAGCCCGAACGGCCGCATCGAAGATCCTTGCGGCGCTCGACTATGTCGGTGTCATCGGCGTCGAGTTCTTCGTGCTGGCCGATGGCTCGCTGCTGGCCAACGAGATCGCGCCGCGCGTGCACAATTCCGGCCATTGGACGGAAGCCGCCTGTGTCGTTTCGCAGTTCGAGCAGCATATCCGCGCCATCGCCGGCCTGCCGCTCGGCGGCCCGGACCGCCATTCCGACTGCGTGATGGAAAACCTGATCGGCGACGATGTGCTGCGCGTCCCGGAGCTTCTCGCCGAGCCCGATCTGATGCTGCATCTCTACGGCAAGACCGAAGCGCGGCCCGGCCGCAAGATGGGTCATTTCACTCGGATCAGACGTCGCGCCTCATAAGGTTGCCTACTGCGCGTCGTCGCTCTCGTCCTGCCCTGTATTGGCGCAACTCCCATCGCCTTCCTCGCAATTGGCCGCGGCAGCGAGCTGCTTGACGCGGTCATTGGTCAATCTGGGTCAGGCATTGCGAAACTTCCATCGAATGGATCGATCCGCCTTCGCTGGCGGCGGTGGAATGCGCGCACTCGGCATCGCGAAAAGTGATCCAGGCGCGTTGCGCCACCTGCAGCAATCTCTTGCCGTTGGCATCGTCCGAGCTGGTGAGGTTCTGATAGGCCGTGTTGAGCCTGGCGTCGGCCGCCTGGTAATCCTCGCCGGCACAGATGTTCATCATTTGCTGGCTGTCGTCGCTGCGGTCGCATTCCTGCGCGCGCGCAACCGAAGCTGCCGCCAGCAGGACAAGGCAGGCGGCCAGGAACATCCGGCGCATAGTCGTCTCCAAATCATTTCACGGCGACCGCATCATCCCAGCCGGCCCAGGGCCGCGCAATGCCGCAAGGCAGACATGGCGGATAATTGATGACAGGGATGATTCACAGCCGCTATGGAGCACGCTTGCGGTTGACAGGGACAAGGCTCCTCGTTTATGAGCCACCCACAGTTCAAAGGCGCGTCTTCTGGCGCGCCTTAAAATTTCGACCCAACCGGGTCCACACCGACAGGCAAGACCATGAAGATCAAGAATTCGCTCAAGGCGCTGAAGGCGCGTCACCGCGACAACCAGCTGGTTCGCCGCAAGGGCCGCATCTACATCATCAACAAGACCGCCCCGCGCTACAAGGCACGTCAGGGCTGAGTTTTCGGGCAGGAGGCTGTCGCCTCCGCCCATTTGATGCTTGTCGCCGTCTGCCGGCCTTTTCACGCCAAATTCAGTTTGACGTTCTCTCGCCCGGGACTAGAGTCCGGCGATGCGGATTCCTTTTGCATTTTTGACATCTCTGCTTGTTTCCGGCGTCATTTATGGCCCGGCATGGGCGGATGGTGCTGTCGCGCCGCCGTCCACTCAGGATGCGCCGCCCGCCCCAACGACGAAACAAGCCCGCCTCGATCAGCTGTTCAGCGACTTGAAACGCGAACGCAACGAAAAGGCGGCGGAGCGCATCGCCGGCAACATCTGGAGCGAGTGGTCGCAATCCGGCAGCGCCTCGATCGACCTGATGATGCAATGGTCGCAAAAAGCCGTCGAGGGCCAGAAGTTCGACGTCGCGCTCGATTTCCTCGACCAGGTGGTGACTTTGCAGCCTACTTATGCCGAGGGCTGGAACCGGCGCGCCACCGTCCATTTCATGATGAAGAACTACGGCAAGTCGATGTCCGACATCGACCATACGCTGCAGCTCGAGCCGCGCCATTTCGGTGCGCTGTCCGGCCTGGCGCAGATCATGGCGTTGACCGGCCACAAGCAATCGGCGCTCGAGGCCTGGCAAAAGGTGCTGGCCATCTATCCGATGATGCGCAGCGCCCAGGACCAGGTCGGCACGATTTCGGAGGAACTTGCCGGTGAAGGCATTTGATTGCTCTAGGGGAGTAAGGGAATAGGGCAGTAAGACAGTAGGGGCAGATCGCACCTGCGGAACACACACCCTACTCCCCTACTCCCCTACTCCCCTAC
>NZ_RZPF01000824.1:0-2604 GCF_004022735.1 Mesorhizobium sp. M7A.F.Ca.AU.001.01.1.1 | reverse complement strand
ACGTATCCCCGGCAACGCCGCCGGCTGCGTTCGCTTCGTCGATGGCCATCTGCACGCCGCGCTGGAATTCCTGGCCGTCCGCCGCGGCAGGGCCGGTGAGCGGCGCAAGCAGGCCGATCTTGACGACGTCGGCAAAGGCGGGGGCGGCTGATGCGGCAAACATGCCGATCAACGTCGTGCTCATCAGCATATGGCGGATTCGACTTGCGGCGGATTTGGGCTTCATCGTGCTGTTCCCTGTTTTCCTCCCGTTCATCGGGAGTTGGATAATTGACAATCTACGCATAATTGTTCTTATTTGAAAAGGATTTTTCAACGCAACCTGGCCGGGAAGATGGTTCCCGCAAAGGTATGGAAGCCGTGGCGCTTTGCTGCGCAACTGCATTAAAACAGGGCAAGTCCCGACGGAGCGGACAATGACGATCTCGCAGAAGACCCTTGAAACCAGCCACGGCAAGATCGCGGTGCGTGAGACCAGCGGCCAGGGAACCGCTGTCATGCTGATCCACGGCAATTCATCTTCCAGTGCCGTTTTCCGCAACCAGTTGGACGGCCCGTTGGGCGAGCGATATCACCTCATCGCTCCCGACCTACCCGGCCATGGAGCGTCCGGCGATGCGATCGATCCAGAGCGTTCCTACAGCATGGAAGGCTATGCCGATGCCATGACCGAAGTGCTCGGGCTGCTCGGCATCGACAAGGCCATCGTCTTCGGCTGGTCGCTCGGCGGCCATATCGGGCTTGAGATGATCGACCGCTTTCCCGGCCTGCTTGGCTTGATGATCACCGGCACGCCGCCTGTCTCGCCCGAGGAGGTCGGTAGCGGATTCAAGCCGAGCCCGCATATGCATCTCGCCGGGCAGGAGACCTTCACCGGCGCCGACGTGGAGGCCTATGCGCGCAGCACTTGCGGCGAGCCGTTCGAGCCGTTTCTCATCGACACGGTGGCGCGCACCGATGGACGGGCGCGGCGCCTGATGTTCGAAAAGTTCGCGGCCGGCACTGGCCGGAACCAGCGCGAGATCGTGGCCGGCAAGACGCCGCCGATCGCCGTTCTGAACGGCATCGACGAGCCATTCGTCAACACCGATTTCGTCTCCGCTGTGAAATTCTCCAATCTATGGGAAGGCAAGACCCATCTGCTCGACAAATCCGGCCACGCGCCGTTCTGGGATTCGCCGGATCGCTTCAATCCGGTCCTCGCCCGCTTCCTGGCAAGCGTCGACATAGCGTAGGTCCGTCGGAAACCGGCGCCACGGACCCGCCTTCGCGTTGGGTGGGTGACAATCACGCGCATCTGTCGTATATTGACATAAAGATATCCTTATGTGACATGAAAAGGCCTGTCGCCAAAGGGATAAAAAATGTCGCAGAATTCTGCCTCGCTGGACGCATTGTTCGGCCCCGTCGCGGCAAAACCGGACGGCCCGGAAGTGCTTGCCGCGCTGACAGCGGCGGCACGCGAGCGCATTCTCATCCTCGACGGCGCCATGGGCACCCAGATCCAGGGCCTCGGGTTTAACGAGGACCAATTCCGCGGCGAGGCTTTCGCCGGCTGCGCCTGCCATCAGCAGGGCAACAACGACCTTTTGATCCTGACCCAGCCCGGGGCGATCGAGGAGATCCATTATCAATACGCCATCGCAGGCGCCGACATCCTGGAGACCAATACTTTCTCCTCGACCTCGATCGCCCAGGCCGACTACGGCATGGAAGATGCCGTCTATGCGCTGAACCGCGATGGCGCGCGGCTGGTCAGGCGCGCCGCTGTTCGGGCCGAGCAGCAGGACGGCAAACGAAGGTTTGTCGCCGGAGCGCTCGGGCCGACAAACCGCACCGCCTCGATGTCGCCCGACGTCAACAATCCCGGCTATCGCGCCGTGACCTTCGACGATTTGCGCCTCGCCTATGGCGAGCAGCTGCGCGGGTTGATCGATGGCGGCGCCGACATCATCCTGATCGAGACCATCTTCGACACGCTGAACGCCAAGGCGGCGATCTTCGCGGCGGAAGAGATCTTCATCGAGAAGGGCGTGCGCCTGCCCGTGATGATATCGGGCACCATCACGGACCTCTCCGGCCGCACGCTGTCGGGCCAGACGCCGACCGCCTTCTGGCATTCGGTGCGCCATGCCAACCCCTTCACCATCGGCCTCAACTGCGCGCTCGGCGCCAACGCCATGCGAGCGCATCTGGCCGAAATATCCGGTGTCGCCGACACCTTTGTCTGCGCTTATCCGAATGCCGGCCTGCCCAACGAATTCGGCCGGTATGACGAAAGCCCGGACTTCATGGCCGCCCAGATCGAGGATTTCGCGCGTGAGGGACTGGTCAATGTCGTCGGCGGCTGCTGCGGCTCGACGCCGGAGCACATCCGCGCCATCGCCGAGGCGGTGCGGAAGTATCCGCCGCGCGCCATTCCGGACATTGAGCCCAGGATGCGCCTGTCCGGGCTGGAGCCATTCACGCTCACCGACGAGATCCCCTTCGTCAATGTCGGCGAGCGAACCAATGTCACCGGCTCGGCCAAGTTCCGGAAACTGATCACGGCGGGCGACTATGTCGCCGCGCTCGACGTCGCCCGCGACCAGGTCGCCAACGGCG
>NZ_RZPF01000823.1:0-2608 GCF_004022735.1 Mesorhizobium sp. M7A.F.Ca.AU.001.01.1.1 | reverse complement strand
CTGCAGCAGCACGGCAAGCACGGTGCCGACGCCGGCCGATCTGATCCGCTCACCCCGGGCTTGCCTCAGGGCATCACGCAAAGCGGGCCCGCAGGCCCGCTCGACACCCGTGCGCACCATATGCACGGCCCAGAGCAGCAGCATGACCGCACCCGCCAGATGCAGCAGGATGATGGAAAATTGCATGGCGACGCCTCCGGTGCCAACGGCCGGCAGGGATGTCGACCCATGCTCAGGCTGAGGGTCGGCAAAACATAAGTCAAATCGTTCCTTTCGATCTTTTCCTAAGCAATCCTTATGATAAGATGTCGGCGATTTCAGAAGTGTCGGAGGCACGGGAGATGCGCTACGTCCAGTTGCGAGCCTTTCACCAGGTGGCCATCTGCGGTGGCTTTTCTCGCGCCGCCGAGGCGCTCTTCCTGACCCAGCCGGCGATCTCGGACCAGGTGCGCAAGCTCGAGGAAGAGTATGATGTGCTGCTGTTCAACCGGAACAAGAAGCAGGTCACGCTGACCCATTCGGGCCAGAAATTGCTCGAAATAACCCACCGCATGTTCGATACCGAGCAACAGGCGCTCGAACTCCTGACGGAGTCCCGCGCCCTGCGTTCCGGCACGCTGCGCATCGTCGCCGATGCCGCACATCATCTGCTTCATATTCTCGGCAGCTTCCGGGCCCGCTACCCCGGCGTGCAGGTTTCGGTGCGCGCCGGCAACACCGAGACGGTGATCAGCAGCCTCTACAGCTACGATGCCGATATCGGCGTGCTGGGCGAGGTGCCGACGGGGCGCGATTTCGAGGTGCTGAAACTCAACTCGACGCCGATCATCGCGTTTGCATCCGTCGACCACCCGCTGGCCGCGAAAAAGTCGCTCACCCTCAAGCAGCTCGCGCAGGAATCACTGGTCATGCGCGAGCGTGGATCGAAGACGCGTCAGAAACTCGAAGATCTCGCAGCCGCCTCGAAAATCGAATTGAGGCCGGCGATCGAAGCCGAGGGCCGCGAAGCCGTCCGCGAGATCGTCGCCTCGGGCGCCGGCATCGGCTTTGTCTCGGCGGCCGAATTCGGCCAGGATTCGCGGCTGGTGCCGATCACCATCGATGCTCCCGAGACCCTGATGGACGAGGCGTTGATCTGCCTGCGTGAACGCAGCGGCGGCAAACTGGTGCGGGCTTTCCTGGATATGGCGCGCTCGATGTCAGCGGATTAAGCGGCGGCCCTGATCTCCACCGCATCAGCCTTCACCCGCTCCGACTTCGGGTCGTAGGGGCTGCGCAGATGTGCTGTCGCGGCATGGCGAACGCCGGCAAGGTCGATCTCGAAACGACCACCGGTGAGAAATGCAGCGTCGACGCCCGCCTCGTTCTCGATCAGGCCGAGCGCCACCGAGCGGCCAAGCGTGTGGCCGTAGGCGGCCGAGCGGACTTCGCCGACCGGCTTGCGGTCGCGCAGGATCAGTTCGCCGCCCCACAGCATCGGCTCGGCATCATCGAGCGTGAACAGCACGATGCGTCTTGCCGGTGCTGCCGATGGCTTCGTCTCAACCAGCGCGTCGCGGCCGATAAAGTCACCTGGCTTGTCCATCGCCACGGCGAAGCCAAGCCCGGCCTGCCAGGGGTCGATATCAGGCGTCAACTCCCTGCCCCAGGCGCGAAAACCCTTTTCGATGCGCAAGGCATCGAGCGCATAGTAGCCGGCGTCCAGCAGACCGAATTCACGGCCCGCCTCATGCAACGCCTCATAGACGCCGACGGCGAATTCTGTCGGCACGATCAGTTCCCAGCCCAGTTCGCCGACATAGGTCATACGGTTGGCATAGGCGGTGGCATAGCCGATATCGATCTCGCGGATGGTGGCGAAGGGAAAGCCGGCGTTGGAAAGATCGGCCGAGGAGAGTTTGCCCAGCAGATCGCGTGATCGCGGTCCCATCAACGCCAGCACCGCGTAGGACGAGGTGACGTCGGTCACGATTGCATGCGCGTCGGATGGAATGTTTTTGACGATCCAGTCGGCATCGTGGACAGCTTGTGCGGACCCGGTGACGATGAGGAATTTCTCCGCGCCGAGCCGCATAACGGTGAGATCGCTCTCATAGCCACCGCGTGCATTGAGCACGCCCGTGTAAACAGACGTACCGTCCGGTACCTCAATATTTCCGGCGCAGATCCAGTTGAGCACGGCGCAGGCATCGCGGCCCTGCACGAGGAGCTTGGCGAAAGAGGTCTGGTCGAAGACGGCGACGGCTTCGCGTGTCGCCTTCATTTCGCGCTTGACCGCCTCGTGCCAGTTCTGGCGGCCGAAGGCATAGTCGTTCTCGGTCTTCTCTCCCGGTGCCGCGAACCAGTTGGCGCGCTCCCAGCCCATCTTGGAACCGAAGCAGGCACCTTTGGCGGCGACCCGGTCGTAGAGCGGCGAGCGGCGGAACGGCCGCGCCGTGTCCAGTTCACGGTTCGGCCACGGCATGGCGTAATGCAAGCCGAGCGTTTCCTTGACACGGTCATGCAGCCAGCGCGGATTGTTGTTGAAGGAGGCGAAACGCCTGATGTCGACCGGCCACAAATCCATGGTCGGCGCGCTGTTGACGATCCATTCCGCCAGCGCCCTGCC
>NZ_RZPF01000822.1:0-2609 GCF_004022735.1 Mesorhizobium sp. M7A.F.Ca.AU.001.01.1.1 | reverse complement strand
GTGTTGGCCAAGGGCAGCCCTTGCGACCGGCCGGTGGCGCAAGCGGCGCGGTTCAAGGCGGGCGACGCCGTGCGGACCAAAAACTTCAACCCGACCGGCCACACGCGGCTGCCGCGCTACGCACGCGGCAAGCACGGCGTGATCGAGGCGGTGCACGACGGTTTTGTTTTTCCCGACAGCAACGCGCATGGACACGGCGAAAATCCGCAATGGGTCTACACCGTGGTTTTCGAAGGATCGGAGATCTGGGGCGAGGGGGCCGACCCGACGCTACGCGTGTCGATAGACGCCTGGGAGAGCTATCTTGAGCCGGCGTGAAGAACTGCCGCCAGGTTTCGACGAGCCGGTGTTCGCCGAGCCGTGGCAGGCCGAGGCCTTCGCCATGACGGTGGCGCTGCACGACAAGGGCCTGTTTTCGTGGAGCGAGTGGGCGCAGGCGCTGTCGAGCGAAGTGAAAAGACCGGGCGCCGCAGCGGACGGCCATGATTATTACGAACATTGGCTGGCGGCGCTGGAAAGCCTGCTTGCCTCGAAGGGACTGGCCGCCAAGGCCGATGTCGACGCGATGGCTGAGGCCTGGGAGCGCGCGGCACATGCCACCCCGCACGGCAAGCCGATCCTGCTGGAGAACGATCCTGGACCCTGACAGCAGGCTGCGAGCAGCCAGGCCAAAAAGATCAGTTTAGTCTTCCGTTATCTCAGTCCGGATTTCGCTCCTGCACTCAGTTGCAAATATTGGGGCCACCAGCGACCATATCCCCATGATGGAAAAGCCTGCCGCGCCCTGGCCTTTGCTGCAAATCGCGATCGAGCCGAAATCGAAGGCCGATCAGGAGCGGCTGCGTATCGCCTTGGCGAAGCTGGCGGACGAGGATGCTTTCTTCCGCGTCATGCAAGACGAGGAATCGGGCCAGACCATTATCGCCTTCATGGACGAACTCCACCTCGACATCATCATTGACCACCTGCGTCGCGAGTCCCAGGTCGATGTGAATATTGGTTCTCCACAAGTGGCCTATCGCGAGACGATCACCCGTACGCACAAGCAGGACTTCACGCACAAGAGGCAGTCCGGCGGCACCGGTCAGTTCGCCCGCGTCAAGATCATGTTCGAGCCGAACGCGGACAGCGCGGACTCCGTGTTCGAGTCCAGGATCGTCGGTGGTGCGCTTCATGGCGAATACATTGCGGGCGTCGAAAAGGGGCTGCGCAGCATATTGTCCTCAGGTCCATTTGCGGGCTTCCCGATGATCGGCGTCAAGGCGGTGCTGATGGATGGCGCTTTTCACGATACCGATTCCTCGGCTCTGGCTTTCGAGATCGCCGGCCGCGCCTGCTTTCGCGAAGCCGCGCCACGCCTCGGCGTGCAGTTGCTCGAGCCGATCATGAAGGTCGAAGTAATGACTTCAGCAACCCATGTCGGCAACGTCATCGCCGAACTGCAAAGCCGCCGTGGCCAGATCCTGAGTCGGGAAATCCGCGGCGTGGTCGTCGTCGTCAACGCGACAGTGCCGCTTAGAAATATGTCCAAGCTGGAGGATGCACTCCGGTCCTGTTCGAACGGGCAGGCACGGTTGAGCGTCAGCTATGCCGGATACGCTCCCGTTCCGCTACCACCCGACGACCGCGACCCGCGGGCCGCCATGGCCATTGCCTGAATTTCGCTTCCAGCCGACGTGGTCGATTGTTCCCTTTACGTTCTTGTCTGTGCCTGATAGCCTGACCCGTCGGCGGCACTTAAGCGTCCCGGCGCATCGATGATGATGGCGGCTGTCTTGTCTTTCCCTTGCGAATCCGGTCTCTCGCGCTGATGGAATTCTCTCCCCAACAGGACGAGGCGCTGCAAGCGGTCGCCCGCTGGCTGAAGATCGGCCAGCCGCAGCTGTTCCGGCTGTTCGGCTATGCCGGCACCGGCAAGACGACGCTGGCGCGCTATTTCGCCGAGCATGTCGACGGCCAGGTGCAGTTCGCCGCCTTCACCGGCAAGGCCGCGCAGGTGCTGCGCTCCAAGGGCGCGGTCAATGCGCGTACCATCCATTCGCTGATCTACCGGCCGAAAGGCGAGGAATCGGTGTCGGACGAAATCACCGGCAAGACGTCGATGTCGCCGACTTTTTCGCTCAACCGGCAGAGCCCGATCTCGCGGGCCAAGCTGGTCGTCATCGACGAATGTTCGATGGTCGACGAGCAACTCGGCCGCGACCTGATGAGTTTCGGCACGCCGATCCTGGTGCTTGGCGACCCCGGCCAGTTGCCGCCGATCTCGGGCGGCGGCTTCTTCACCGACCACGAGCCGGATTTTCTGCTCACCGAAATCCACCGGCAGGCGCGCGACAACCCGATCCTGCGGCTGGCGCTCGATGTGCGCGAGGGCCGCGAGTTCATGCGTGGCGACTATGGCACGGCGCAGGTGATCGGCAAGGAAGACGTTACCCAGGAACTGGTGCTGAAGGCGGACCAGGTGCTGGTCGGCACCAATCGCACGCGGCGCCGCTACAATCAGCGGCTGCGCGAGCTCAAGGGCTTCAACGCCGACTATCCGCAGGCCGGCGACAAGCTCGTCTGCCTGCGCAACGATCCGGCAAAGGGCCTGCTCAACGGCTCGCTGT
>NZ_RZPF01000821.1:0-2619 GCF_004022735.1 Mesorhizobium sp. M7A.F.Ca.AU.001.01.1.1 | reverse complement strand
CGTTGGGTGGCTGAATGAACGAGCGGCATGCAGGCGCACCCGGCCAGGTGAAGGAGGTCACCAGCCTCGCCAATCCGCTGGTCAAGGACATCAAGGCGCTCGCTCAGAAGAAATTCCGCGACCAGCAGAACGCCTTCATGGCCGAGGGATTGAAGCTGGTCATCGATGCGCTCGATCTCGGCTGGCAGATCAGGACATTGGTTTTCGCCAAGGCCGGGCGCGGCAACGCTGCCGTGGAGAAGGTGGCCGCACGCACGGTTGCGGCAGGCGGCATGGTGCTCGAAGTGTCGGAGAAGGTGCTGGTCGCCATCACCCGTCGCGACAACCCGCAAATGGTGGTCGGCGTCTTTTCGCAAAAATTCCTCGCCCTGAAAGATGTCCGCGCTGACAATGGCGACGTCTGGGTGGCGCTCGACCGGGTGCGCGACCCCGGCAATCTCGGCACCGTCATCCGCACCGTCGATGCCGTCGGCGCCAAAGGCGTCATCCTGGTCGGCGATACCACTGATCCATTCTCCGTGGAGACGGTGCGTGCCACCATGGGTTCGATCTTTGCCGTGCCGGTGGCGAAGGCGACAACCGAGGCTTTCCTCGCCTGGCGAGGCGGGTTTTCAGGCCTCGTCGCCGGAACCCACCTGAAAGGCGCCGTCGACTACCGCTCGGTCGATTTTTCCCGCGGGCCCGTGCTGCTGATGATGGGCAACGAGCAGCAGGGACTGCCCGAAAGCCTGGCTGCGAGTTGCGACAGGCTGCTCAGGATTCCGCAAGCGGGCCGTGCCGATTCGCTCAATCTGGCCGTTGCCACCGGCATCATGCTGTTCGAGATCCGGCGCGGCGCGCTGAAGCTCGAGTCAATCCTGGACCAGCAATGAAGGTTGCCTGCCCGTGAGATCATGGTCTCCCTACGCATTGCTCGTCGTCGCGGCCATCGCGCTCGACCAGTGGATAAAATACCTGGTCGAGGCCGATCTGCCTTTTCAGGAGAAGGTTGATCTGCTGCCCTTCCTGGCGCTGTTTCGCACCTACAATACCGGCATCGCCTTCTCGATGTTCTCGTCCTTCGGCGACACCGGGCTGATCGTCATTTCGCTCGCCGTCGTTGCCTTCGTGCTGTTCCTGGCGACGCGGATCGCGCCGTCCCAGATCCTTGCCCGCACCGGCTTTGCGCTGATCGTCGGCGGCGCGCTCGGCAATCTGATCGACCGCGCCGTCTACGGCCACGTCATCGACTACATCCTGTTCCACACGCCGGTCTGGTCCTTCGCCGTCTTCAACCTTGCCGACGCCTTCATTTCGGTTGGTGCGGCACTGGTCGTCTTCGACGAGCTGTTCGGCTGGCGGCGCGAACCCAAAGCCAGTCCTTCCAAGGATTGACCCCGTGCGGCCATCGCCGCACAGTTCATGTCGTCAAGATCGCGGAGAAAGACATGTCCGAAACCTTCAAAGCCATCCTCGTTTCGCGTGACGCCGAGAAAAAGCAGTCGGTCGCCGTGACCGATCTCACCGAGGCCGACCTGATGGAAGGCGATGTCACCGTCGCGGTCGAGGCAACGACGGTGAACTACAAGGATGGCTTGGCGATCACAGGCAAGGCGCCGGTGATCCGCCGCTGGCCGCTGGTGCCGGGCATCGATTTCGCCGGCACCGTCATTTCGTCCTCGCATCCCGACTGGCGCGCCGGAGACAAGGTCGTGCTGAATGGCTGGGGCGTCGGCGAAACCCATTTCGGTGCCTATGCAGGCCGTGCCCGCGTCAAGGGCGACTGGCTGGTGCCGCTGCCGCAAGGCATCAGCCCGCATGACGCGATGGCCGTCGGCACCGCAGGATATACCGCCATGCTCTGTGTCATGGCACTGGAGCGGCACGGCATCCTGCCCGATCGCGGCCCGGTGGTGGTGACGGGGGCAGCCGGCGGCGTCGGCTCGGTCGCGGTCTCCATCCTGTCCAGCCTCGGCTACCATGTCATTGCTTCCACCGGCCGCAATGCCGAAAGCCCCTTTCTGATGGACCTTGGCGCCGCCGAGGTGATCTCGCGCGAGGAGCTTGCCCAGCCGGCCAAGCCGCTGGCCAAGGAGCGCTGGGCCGGCGGTATTGACGCTGTCGGCAGCCACACGCTGGCCAATGTGCTCTCGATGACCTCCTATGGCGGCGCGGTCGCCGCCTGCGGCCTGGCCGGCGGCATGGACCTGCCGGCCAGCGTCGCGCCCTTCATCCTGCGCGGTGTCTCATTGCTCGGCATCGATTCAGTGATGGCGCCGAAAGCAGTCCGCCTCGAGGCATGGCGCCGCATCGGCACCGACCTCGATCTGCAGAAGCTCGCCAGCCTGTCCAGCACCATCGGGTTCGACGGCATCGTCGATGCCGCGCGCGATATCGTCGAGGGCAAGATCCGCGGCCGCGTCGTCGTGGATATGTGACTCCGCCCAACTGCCGGAAGGGCGGATGCAATCGCCAGATCTGGTGGCAAACCCGCCGCGCCTCGGCAAAAAGCGCTCATCCGCTAAAATTGGAACGATCCGCCGCAATTTTCCATAAGCTCTGTCTGGCAAGAATTTCGCATGATCGCGCAATCCGGCAGCCAACAGGCGGACACTGGCGACGATGTCGATGCGGCTGCCT
>NZ_RZPF01000081.1:0-13068 GCF_004022735.1 Mesorhizobium sp. M7A.F.Ca.AU.001.01.1.1 | reverse complement strand
CTGCTGCATCGTGCCATGTAGCGCCCCGCATCCTCAACGCCAGCTTCGAGAAGCATCCGCGTATTCAGGATGTTGGAGAACTCGAACACACCGGCCGATAACAGCAATACGAGTGGTATCGTGATCGCGGCTTCCACCAAAGCGGCGCCACTTTCGTCGCCTTGGAACCGTCCAATGATTCTGCGGAGCCTGGTCATGTCAGCGCTACCGATACAACTGGGCTTCGTTGCGGAATGCTTTGTCTACCAGGGTGTTGTTGGCAAATCCGCCATCGACATCGACGATCTCAAGGCTGATAGCCTTCTCGGCGCCTGTACCGTCCGGATTGTCCTCGTCGTTGGGATTCACCTTCTGGATAGGGTTGTTTATGAAGACGCTTGCATAGCCATCCGGTCGGACTGCGGTGTGGCCGTTCAGCTTCGCCTGGTTTGCTTTGCAATCGATAATGGCCATGTTTATCAGCCGGCGGCTCGGATCCGCCTTGGTGAGGTCCCCCTTGTAGCAGGAAGGCGTTCCAACTTCGTTCGAAGGCCCTTTCGATTTGTCGCCCACGATTCCGGCCGCGATTTCATAGTTGTAGACATCATACCTGGAGGCGGGAACGTTCCGCTTGAGAGGGTCGGTCTTCGCCGGGAGGTTTGGATACGCTGCGTTCTTATGATTGGCGGCCCAGTAGGCGGTCCAGAAGGAATTCGCCGCGATCGGCAGCGTCATGCCCTTAGCGGAGTCATAGCCGGTGCCATCCGGGAGAGGCAACGCGGAACCATCCGTCGCGACATCAAACTTGTTGCAATTGCTGTTCTTGCTGGCCCCCTTGCGGACATTGCTCGCCGGGCGGTAGCCAAGGTCTGTGTTATTTTTCAGATTGCCCTGATAGAGATCGAACCGGACATTCAGGCCAGTATTGACCTGACCCAAGGTGACACCCGTTTTCGTGGTCAGCGAAGTGCGGCTGTAGCAGGTGCCGGCGGTCCCCTTGGCCATCCCCTCCTGTATCGAGGTCAGGCCGTTTTCCAGCAGGCCAAAGTTGCCCGGGCCGGGGTTGCTATCGACTTTCAGAATACGAAATTCGCGGCTATAGGTGTCCCCCGACGCGAACGCCTGCTGGATCGTTTTGCTGGTCAACGGGTCGGTCGTCTCGAACGGATTGCACATGAAGATCGGCACCGTTTCGCAGATCGACTGGACAAATCCGGCCACAGCCTGAGGTCTGATGTCGAATGTGTTGCTGCCGCTGACAACGCTTGCCGGAAAGATCGCTTCGAAGGCCCCGGCACCATCCGCCAGGCCGGACGGGTTCACGGTCACCAGTGAGAATGTCACGGCTTTAGGGTCGGTGCTTGCCCAGTTCACACCATTGGCGTCGACACCAGCGGCACTCAACTTGATGCTGTCGTCGGCCGGTATCCCGGTCAAGTATGTAACGGTCACATCGGCTAGAGCGAGTGTATGATCGCCTGCCGTTGAAAACTTGGTCTTGTTGGTGAGAAGGGTAGTCTTGGCCAGATTGGCTCTGGTGATCGAATCCGATCTGCCATCCAGTTCCGCTGCCGTTGCCAGAGCAAGGGCATCAACTCCCTTTTGCAGATCGTTGTGAAGTCCGTTGGCTCGGCTCATATCGATGGCCAGCAGAGCGAAGCCGATAAGCACGGGCAGCATGATTGCCACGAGGATCATCGCGATGCCGCGTTGATCGTTCCAGAAGGCACGAATGGTCCCCAACATGACCTTACTCTCTGCTTTCCTGCGCCAGAGCCCCTCGCATGCCCGGCGCCCTGCGCATCCCTTCGTTCAGTTCACTGTGTCACACCCGACCCGCCGACATTGACCGTGATCGCTGGTGGCGGCGGCGGTGGCGGTGGATATTTGTAGCCTTGGGCAACGGCTGCGGCGCGTGCGCCGTCGCCTTCGATATGTGTGTTTCGGGACGCCGGGTTGAGCGGGTCGACCGTCTGCAGCAGCGAATTGAACTTCTGCGTGTCGCCGGCGGCCAGGGTCACCGAATCATAATGGTTCAGATAGTCCGCGGCGCAGCCCGACAGGGCGCTGGCGCACAGAATGAGGATCAAGGCGCTATTTCTTGACATAGAGCATCTTGTCCTTCGATTTGAAGTCGAGCATGTGGCCATAGGGGCCGGTGACGCCTTCGCCGGTTTCATATTTGCGGACCATGTCCTTGGTCACTTCCAATTGGCCGAGCACGAAGAACTCCGGATCGTTGGCGGGCCGTGTCTTGTCGAACGGTGTCGCCAACTGCTCCCCAGGCTTCACCGGCCGCACGATATGCGGCGTGACGATGACGACCAGCTCGGTCTCTTCCTTCTGGTTGCTCGAACTGCGAAACAGCGTCCCGATCACAGGCACTTGGCCGAGCCAAGGCACCTGATCCTGGAGCTTGGTGGTCTTGCTGGACAGAAGCCCGCCGACGGCGAAGCTCTGGCCGTCGCGCAATTCGACGACGGTCGACAATTTGCGGTTGGTGAAGATCGGGTCGCCGGCGGTGGTGAAGCCGGTCAGGTCACTGACCTCCGGCGCCAGGTTCATATGAATCTTGCCGTCGTCGAGTACGACCGGCGTGAACAGAAGATTGACGCCGAATTGCTTGTACACGATGTTTACCTGGCCGTCCTTGTCCAGACTGCGAATAGGCACTTCACCACCGGCGTTGAAGCTGGCCTGCTCGCCGGAAAGCGTGGTGAGGTTGGGGTTCGCGAGCGTGCGCACCGCGCCTTTGGACTCGAGCGCCTCTATGATCAGGTCGACCTTGATGTTGCTGTCGATGACGCGCGTGATAAGCGCTCCGAAGGGCGCCGAGTTGGACAGGAGGCCGCTGAGCAGACCGCCCGGTCCGAGCACGACACCGTCCTCGTCAACGGCAGCAACACCGGTACCGGTACGGGTTGTGCCATCGCCGTTCCTGCTTTTGATCGACACGCCGAGGTCGCGGCCGGTGTTGCGCTTGGCTTCCAGCACGCGCACTTCCAAATTGACCTGCTGGCTGTCGTCGACGATGACGGAGTTGATGACGGCATCGGGTCCATATTGCTGCGCAACCGCCATGATCGCCGCCAGCGTAGCGCCATCTTTCACATGCCCGCCAAGCCTGACCCTGCCATTGACCGAGCCCACTTCGATGCGCGACTTTGGCGCGACCTGGCGGATCGCCTGCGCCATGTCGCTGACATCGACGCCGACCTCGATCTGGAGGGCGCCGAGCGAGCGCTTATCGGTGGAGAACAGATTAACCGTGGTGGTGCCGGCGCCCTTACCGATGACGTAGAGCGTGCGGTCGGTCATTGGCTGGGCATCGGCGATCTTCTCGTCGCCAACGACGATGTCGCCCAGATTGGCACTCACCTGGATCGTCACCGATTGCGACATCGGCAGGAAAATCCGATGAACGCTGGGGGTCGACACATCGATGAAGCGGTCGGCCGCATTGGCCGCCAGGCCCGACAGCAACAGCGCCCCTAGGCACGACAACGCGGCCGTCGCTATCCCTAAGCAATATCCCCGCATCCCCGTCTCCCCACTCGCTGCCGGTGGCAGTCCCGTTTATTAGCCGCACCTTATCATGGTTGTCGCGGCACGTCATATGTCTCGAGCTTCACACCCCGAAAAACGCCGATCGTTGCCCGCGCCGGCGGCTCAGGCTGCACATATTTGACCACTTCCTTGACGACCGGCTGCGGTGCCGCCATCACGATCGGAGCAGGCTTTACCTTGCCCAACTCGTCGAGGCGGCTTCCCACCCGCTCCACAGCCTGCGTCAACCCGGCAATCTTGTCCTCGGCGCGCTTGCGCTCGGCTGTAGCCTCCGCTTCGGCCGCTGCCTTCCTGTCGAGCTCCGCCTGCCTGGCGGCGACATCGGCCGGCGTTTCGCCGGTCAGGTCGGAAAGCGTCACCCGCTCGGTCATTTCGCCCTTGCTGGCGGCGGCCTGGCGAAGCGCCAGCGACAATTGGCCGGCGCCTGCCGCAAGCGTCAGCTTCTGCGCGTCCTTGGTGCTGGCTTCCAGCGTTACGGACTTCACCACGGTTGGGCTGTCCTTGCTCACATCGGCCACCTGGTCGATGGCGAGCACCTTCATGCTCTGCAGCAGCACATCGACGAAACTCTTGTCCGCTCCATCATCGCCGCGCACCGTTCGCGTCAGCAGCACATCGACCCGGTCACCCGGGAAGACGAAGCCGGCGACGCCGAGCACGTCGTTCACCCTGATGGAAACAGCTTTCATGCCTTCGCCAAGCACCGCCGAAAGTGTGGCGCGTTGGCCTGGCCCAGTGATCTTGCTGGCGAGGACTGGTTCGTTGGTGCTGATGGTCTGAAGCGCTTGCCTTGTACCTTCGCCGGCCAAGGCTTCCTTTGTCGTCTTGAAAGCGCCTGCCGGTATTGCGCCCGCCGGCCATGCGACTTCGCGCAATGTGTCCGCACTCAGCGCATCGCCGAATTTCAGTGGTATCGCCGCAACCACGACAGTGCTGCCTTGAACAATACCCGTTTGCGCCATGGCGCTTCGCTGGCCAGCCAGCCAGATATTGACCAGCACAACCGCCAGGACACCGAAAATACCGGCAAGAACGATCATGATGAGTGTGTTCGCGCGCATGGTCCCAAAAACCCCAAGAAAGGCAACATATCGGGCAACAGGGACCCGGATCAGATCCGGGTCCCGATTGGAAAATGATCAGGGACCAGGAGTAGCCGTAGCAACAGTACAGTTCGTCACGCCAGCAACGCCCGTCAGCTTGCTGCAGAGATTGGTGAACGAGCCGTTCACCCACACTCCGATAGCGATGATCGTCACGATCGACGCCGCGGCAATGATGCCGATGAGGATGGAATATTCGACCATGGCAGCGCCGTTTTCATCGTCGCGGAACTGCCGGGTCATCGTCATGAGCTTCTTCATGTCAATTTCTCCCTTTGGAGGTTGGAACCCGACGAGACAGAGCAAGAGATGAAATCCATACCCAAGCATCCCCCGTCATCTCGATCCTAGGTCCCGAGAAAATGCAGAGTCAAACGACATTAAGGGTTCCTTAACTTTCATGTACCTGATTCGGCAAGAAGGTGGCAAAGTGAAATCTTATCAAGGGATTGATTCTTTTCATTTTTCGATCGCCCTTAACCATTCATTCACAATTTAGCCGCTCATGTGGCGAAACCGTGGAAGCATTAGAAGAAATGCATATTCCTTTATATCTAAGGACTTAAGCGGGAGTTTTGCTAATTTTCGCGGCGCGGGCGCATGAGCCTGAGAGCTGAGGATAAATTTGGGGAACTCCGCATGCCCTCTGCACCAAATAATCAAGGGATTTGCGGTCCTTGATCTTAACTATGCCGAAAGTAATGGCTGTGCGCCGGGCATCCAGGCGCTTGTGCGCTCGTTGGTTAACGTTTAGTTTCCGCTAATGCGTGTCCGAGGGGAGTATAAGCAATTATGCTGGGACGGTTCATCAAGGGGCCAAGCGAACAGCAGGCAGTGACAAAGGTCGAGCCGCTGGCGGTGCAGCCTGTTGCTCCGGCTCTTCTGCCAGCCGTTGATATTCAATCGCATGGTGACGATTTCCTGACGATCAAGGTCGAGCTGCATCGCCACTTGATCGACCGGTTCAACCTGACCGCGCTTGAAAGTGCTTCCAAGGATGAGATCCTGAACGAGATCCGTCCAATCGTGCGCGAGTTCGTTCGCGCTCGCGCGGTGCCGCTGAATGCGCGCGAACTCGATCAACTCACCAGCGACACCGCCGACGAGATGCTGGGCCTCGGGCCGATCGAACCGCTGCTCAAGGATGATTCCATTACCGACATCCTGATCAATACTCACAAGCGCGTTTTCGTCGAGCGGCGGGGCATCGTCGAAGAGACGCCAATCCGGTTTCGGGACGAGGCCCATCTGCTGCGCGTCATCAACAAGATCGTTTCGGCTATCGGCAGGCGGGTCGATGAATCGTCGCCCATGGTCGATGCCCGGCTGGAAGACGGCTCACGTGTCAACATCGCGGTGCGGCCGGTCTCGGTCGACGGCCCGCTGGTATCGATCCGCAAATTCTCGAAGAATCCCTATTCGCTCGAACGTTTGATGGCATTCAATTCGATCCGTCCGCCGATGATCGACCTGCTGCGGATCGCAGTCCAGGCGCGCAAATCGATCCTGGTTTCGGGTGGCACCGGCAGCGGCAAGACAACGTTGCTCAACGCCTTGTCGAGCTACATCCCTTCGAAGGAGCGGCTGATCACCATCGAGGATGCGGCAGAACTGCAATTGCAGCAGCCGCATGTCGGCCGGCTCGAGACGCGCCCGCCCAATGTCGAGGGCAGGGGCGAGGTTCGCCAGCGCGAATTGCTGAAGAACGCGCTGCGCATGCGACCGGACCGCATCATCGTCGGCGAGGTGCGCGGCGAGGAAGCTTTCGACATGCTGCAGGCAATGAACACCGGCCACGAAGGCTCGATGACGACAATCCATGCCAACACGCCGCGCGATGCGATCTCGCGGCTGGAGCAGATGGTCGGCATGGCCGGCATGCCGATGACGCATGATTCGATCCGGGCGCAGATCGCCTCCGCCATCGACATCATCGTCCAGACACAGCGTCTCTCGGATGGCGGCAGGCGTGTCACCTCCATATCGGAACTGACCGGCATGGAGGGCAATGTCGTGCAGCTTCAGGAAATCTATCATTTCGTCCGCCGTGAGGTGACGGCCGAGGGCAAGGTCGTCGGAGACTTTCGCGCAACCGGTGTCCGTCCGCGCTTCGCTCCAGAGGCGGCGACGCTTGGCCATCATTTTGCCAAGGACGCCTTCAACCCGCAGGTTGCCCTCTGATGCCGACTGGTCAAGCTCTGCTATACTTCATCTACATGCTGGCGGCAGCCTCGGTCATCCTCGCCGGCGAAGCTCTTTATCTTTCATTTGCCGGCCGCCGCTCTCGGTCTCTAGCAGTCAATCGCCGATTGAAGCGGCTCGCTGGCGACGTCCCGGCCGAACAAACGCTACAGGGATTGCTGCGGGAGCGTGGCCTCACTGACTCCGGCGACTTTCTTTTTGGAATGGTGTGGCTGAACAGACTCTATACTCAATCCGGCATCACCGGAAATCCCCTGACGTTCGCCGCGACATTCCTGCTCGTCGGACTAGCGATGGCGTTGCTCCTGGTACTCTTCAATTTTTCCGCTTTGGCGTCGCTTCTTATCTTTCTGGTCGTAGGGCTTGTCCTGCCGCTTCTCGTCCTCCGGCGCGCCCGCAACAAGCGAATCCAGAAGTTTGCCAAACAGCTGCCGGACGCGCTCGACATGATCGTTCGTTCGCTGCGCGCCGGACACCCGGCTTCGGTCGCCATCGGTCTGGTCGCGCGCGAAATGCCGGATCCGCTCGGCACCGAGTTCGGCATCGTCTCCGATGAGATCACTTTCGGTCTCAGCATCGAGCAGGCTGTGCGAAAGCTTTCGCAGCGTGTCGGCTTCGAGGGTCTTCAGTTGCTGTCGGTATCCCTGTCGATCCAGGCCAAGACCGGCGGTAATTTGACCGAAATCTTGTCCAACCTATCCTCGGTACTGCGAGAAAGGCAAAAGCTTCGAATGAAAATTCGGGCGCTTTCCGCTGAAGGGCGCGTATCGGCCTGGATTATATCACTGTTTCCGCTCGTCATGTTCTTGATCCTTCAACTTCTTGCTCCCTCCTATTATGGAGGCGTGTGGCACGATCAGCTCATTTTCCCAGTCTTCACCGTATTCGGGGTGTGGGCTTTGTTGGGGGATTTCATCATGTATCGAATGGTTAATTTTGATTTCTAACAGGGGCGACGAATAAAATTGTTTTCGAATATTCAGGATCTGGGTTTCTTGGTATCTATCGTCGTGTTTGCGGCGGCGGCATCTTTTTTCCTGTTCGGTGCGCTCGTCTTCCTGCCGGCTCTGCAAACACGAAAGCTCGTCGCGCAGAGCCTGATGGGCGAAGGAATTACAGACCGCCGGTCAATGCTTGGACAGGACGTGCTTGCCAAGCTTGCGGCACAACGGCCAGTCGACGCCTACTTCAAGTCGATCGAAAAGGAGCGCGATGAGCCGAATGCTTTGGAGGCGAAGCTCTTTCGTGCCGGCTTTTACAAATCAAGTGCACCGCTGGTTTACACCCTGTCCCGTCTGGTTGCAGTCTGCATTGGGTTTTTGGCCATCTATGCCCTGCTGTCGCGGGTCCTTCCACCACAGCTGCCTGGTTTCATAA
Source organism: Mesorhizobium sp. M7A.F.Ca.AU.001.01.1.1 (assembly GCF_004022735.1). Taxonomy (NCBI): domain Bacteria; kingdom Pseudomonadati; phylum Pseudomonadota; class Alphaproteobacteria; order Hyphomicrobiales; family Phyllobacteriaceae; genus Mesorhizobium; species Mesorhizobium sp. M7A.F.Ca.AU.001.01.1.1. The sequence goes on along the minus strand of NZ_RZPF01000081.1, from coordinate 4,840 downwards.
CCTTTGCCGGCTCTGCTTTGTTCGGCCTGGCCTGCATGGTGATTCCGAGCATCATGCTCGATCGCTTCGAGAATGGTCAGAAACGAATCTATCGCCGTGCCTTTCCCGACTTCATGGACATGATGATCACATGCGCCGATGCAGGCATGAGCCTTGAGGCGGCGGTCGAACGTGTGAGTCACGAAATGGCTGCCACCCACAAGTGGCTGGGGATCCAACTGTCTATCATGAATTTGCAACTGCGCGCCGGCAAGCCGTTGCGGGAGGCGTTACGGGAACTCGCCGATCGCATAGGCCTTGAGGAGGCGCGGGCACTAGCGGTGCTGTTCCGGCAATCGGAAGAACTCGGCACCAGCCTCACCGATGCCTTGCGTGTTTATAGCGCCGAAATGCGCAGTCAGAGAATTCTGAGTGCCGAGGAGCGCGCCAATTCACTCCCGGTCAAGATGATGATTCCGTTGGGTCTCTGTATATTCCCAGTCGTGATGGTGGTGATCATGTTGCCGGTCATCATTCGCATGAGAGGCGTTTTCTTCTAGTTTAGTATATCATTTGGCCCTAATGTGAGTCGGGGGCCCAGGGGACGGACGTATGAAGAGGGTTATCGCGGCCGCGGCCTGTCTGCTCATGGCGGTGCTTGCCGGTTGCCAGACGGCGGACACAACCGACGGTGTCGTGCGCACCAACGAGCCGTCGAAGGGCGACGTGACGTCTTTTGGCGATGCTTTCGACGGACTGAAAACGGTCGGCGACGTCGAATACTATGCCTCGGACCAGGCGGTCGCGGAAGCCAAGAACCAGTTCCGCGCCGAGAATTACGGCAATGCCGGCGCACTGTTCTTCAAGGCGACGCAACTGGCACCCAATGATGGTAACGCCTGGATGGGGCTGGCCGCCTGCACCGACCGGATCCACCGCTTCGACCTGTCCGACCGGGCCTATGCCAGGGCCTTCAAGCTGGGCGGCGCGACGCCCGAATATTACAACAATGTCGGCTATTCCTACCTGCTGCGCGGCAAGTTACAGGATGCCCGCTCGAACTTCCTCAAGGCTTACGAGCTGGCGCCCAACGACCCGACCGTCGCCAACAATCTGAAGCTTTTGTCGTCAAGCGTGCAGAACGTCGAGCGCTAGCATGTTGCTTGCCGAAGCGCTGCTGCTGAAGGTGCTCGCAATCCCTCTGCTGGCCAGGATTGCCTGGCTCGATTTCACCACCCAGAAAATTTCCAATCGCGACGTGCTGCTGCTGCTCTGTCTGGGCGCCGGGGGCCTGCTGTTGCTGTCGCTCCAATCCGGGTCGTGGTGGGACATGGGACTGAGCACCAGTGCAGGGCTTCTGTTGTTCGTCGCGCTCTTGCCCTTCTGGGCCTTGCGCAAGATCGGCGCCGGCGATGTCAAGCTGATAGCAGTCGTGCCCTTCCTGATCAGCGGCAGCGGTCTCGCGGTGTTTTCGGTGCTGCTCCTGGTTTTCGCCTTGGCCACTGCCGCGATCGTGAAAAACCCATTCCTGCTGCCGGCGGGCGCTTTTCGGCTCATCGTCCAGCATCTGGACCGCAAGGGGGTGGTGCCGTTCGGCGTGCCGACCTCGCTGGCCGCGATCTGTACGCTGGCGTTCCTGATCTACAAGAGCTTGATCCTGGCGAGCAGTTCTGGGATCCTCAATCAGCTCAACTGACCTCGACAGTTCGCGCGGCTGAACGCGCTGCGATCGACACTTCCCCGAAGCCTTCGCCGGCGCGTTGGCTGACGGAACAAACGAAAACCCGCCTGTGCGGCGGGTCACTGGCGCAAATCAGCACCATGGACAAAAATGTACCATAGCTGAGTGCAGGGAGTCAAGAAAAAATTCCTATCAGGTTGATGGCTAGATAAACAATCACAGGGAGAAGGCAGCATGGCACTTCACCTTTCGGCGGATGCTCCGGTCTCGGTCGCGGCGCCTCCACAGAAATATCTATTTGGTCCGTTCATCGATTTTTTCATGCTCGGCGGGAGCGCGTTCCTGATCCTGCCGATCCTGTTCTTTGTGCCTCTTAGATACGAGGGCGTTGTGGCGGCGGTAATGCTCTTGCTCGCCAATCTGATAAACCATCCACATTTTGCCCACTCGTATCAGATTTTCTATCGCGATTTCGGGCGCAAGGTGCGCGGCGACGGATATGACAGGAATCTCCAGATCCGCTACATCATCGCGGGCATTGCCGTCCCAATGATCATGGTCGCTTTCTTCGCCTATGGCTCCGTAACCGGCAACGCCCGCCTGCTGGGATATGCCACCAACGCGATGGGCTTTTTCGTCGGCTGGCACTACGTCAAGCAAGGCTATGGCATGCTGATGGTGGACGCGGTGCTGAAGCGCAAATTCTTCAGCGACCAGGACAAGAAAGCGCTGCTGTTCAACGGATATGCCGTGTGGCTGTTCGCCTGGCTCCAGACAAACGTGGTGATCACCGAAAGGCAGTACTGGGGCCTGGACTACTACACATTCGCTGTCCCGCCCTGGCTCCTCAACATCGCGCTCGCGGTCGCCGCTGCCTCCTCGGCGGCCACCGCCGTGATGTTCGTCAATCGCTGGCGCAAACATGGCGGCGCGCTGCCGTATAACGGCGTCGTCGCTTACGTCGTGTCGCTCTATGCCTGGATTCTGTTCGTGGCCCTAAATCCGCTTTGGCTGCTCGTGGTGCCGGCGCTCCATTCGTTGCAGTATCTGGCGGTGGTCTGGCGTTACCAGACCAATGTCGAGCGCGACCGCGCGGATGCCGTCAAGGATCCGGAATTCAGGGTGCTGTCCATTCTTGGGCCGATGTACAGGCTGCGGGTGCTGATATTCATCGTCGCCGGCACAATTCTCGGTGCTCTCGGTTTCTGGCTCGTGCCGATGGCGCTAAGTGCCCTGGTTCCCTACGACAAACAGGTGCTCGGCTCGTCGCTTTTCCTCTTCATCGCGTGGATATTCATCAACGTGCACCATTACTTCCTGGACAATGTGATGTGGCGTCGCGGCAACCCGGAAGTCTCGAAATATCTGTTCCGCTAACCCTCAGTCCGTTGGATGTTCAGTCCCGCAGGAGATCGAACATCAGCTTGAAGAAGCGGTCCGCGTCGACCTCATGGGCGATGCGGGCATTGTCCTTTTCACCGCGCTCGCCCCAGTAGTCGGCGATGGTCGCGCCGAAGGCGTAGGTGCCGGACAGGTCGACGCCGATATGGGCAGGGCGAGTGCGCACCAAGGTCGGGTCGATGGCCAGCGCCAGCGCCAGCGGATCGTGCATGGCGCCGCCGACGCCCATCGAGTTGCGGTGCAGCTTCTCGTAGAACAGCAGCCAGTCGTTGACGAGCCGGCCGAGCGGCGTGTCGATGGTGGCGAGTTCGGCATATTGCGGCGCCTCGATCAGCACCTGCATGGTGACGTCGAGGCCGACCATCAGGATCGGCACGCCGCTGTCCAGCACGATCTTCAGCGCTTCGGGATCGCAGAACGCGTTGAATTCGGTCGGCGTGATGATCTCGCTCTTGCGGTAGAACACGCCGCCCATCCAGATCAGTTCCTTGATCTTGGGCAGCACGTCGCGATGCTTGAGGATCATCAGGCCGATATTGCTGAGCGGGCCGGTGGCAACGACCAGGATCGGTTCGGGCGCGGCGCGCAGCCTGTCGGCCAGGAAATCGACGGCATGCTGGTCAACCGGCTTGATCGTCGCCTGCGGCAGGTAGGGCGAGCCCTCGAGCCCGCTCGGGCCATCGGCGGTGCCGAGCACCAGCGGGCGCGCCAGCGGGCGGTGACAGCCCTGCGCGACAGGCACGTCGCCGGCGCCGATATACTCCAGGATGCGCAAGGCATTGGCGGTCGTCTTCTCGACTTCCGCATTGCCGCAGGTCGTGGTGACGCCGATGAGTTCGATGGCCGGCGAGCGATGCGCCATGACCAGCGCGATGGCGTCGTCGTGGCCGGGGTCGCAGTCGAACAGGATAGGAGTTGGCTTGGTCATCATGTCGTCTTTCACGCCGCCCGCTCGTAGCGCGCTATGGTTTTCTTGAAGCCGTCGAGGAAACGCCGGCCGTCCAGGCCGGTGCAGATGCGGGTGGTCTTGGGCCCGCCGCCGGGCAGCAATTGCCGGCCGCGATAGGCGACGGTCTGGCCGCGCGCCAGCCTGCCGTCGAGCACGACGTCGGCGAACAGCGGCTCGGTCATCGTCGCCAGGCCGGGATCGAAAGCCAGCGCCACGGTGATCACGTCATCCATCGGGAACCCGACGAGGTCGAAGAATTCGCGCCAGATGTCGATGTAGATCGGGAAGCTGTCGGCGATCATCTCAAGGACGGGATTGTCCTTGGCGACGGCCTGCATGTCGGCGATGTCGTCGCGCGTCAGCATCGAGTCGGCGACGCGGTTGTCCTCGCAGATGTCGAGGGGGACGAGGATCTTCTCGACATCGGCGTTGAGCACGATGCGCGAAGCCTCCGGATCGGCCCAGATGTTGTATTCCGACAGGGGTGTGATGTTGCCCGGCGTCTGGAAATTGCCACCGAGCACGATCAGCCGCTTGAGTGCACCGGTCAATCGCGGCTCCTGCAACAGCGCCATCGCCGCGTTGGTCAGCGGGCCGGTCGTCACCAGCGTGATCTCGCCCGGATTGGCCATGACCGTCTCGATGATGAAATCGACCGCATGTCCCGACGTGGCCTGCCGCACCGGCGTCGGCGCCGGCGGGTTGAACTTCTTCAGGCGATCGCCGAAGCGGGCGACAAGCCGTTTTTCGAAATGCACCGGCGCCTCCATGTCGGCCTTGGCGTTGCCGACGATCGGCCGCCACGCGCCGGCGTGAACCGGGATATCGTC
>NZ_RZPF01000820.1:0-2623 GCF_004022735.1 Mesorhizobium sp. M7A.F.Ca.AU.001.01.1.1 | reverse complement strand
AGACCCCCCCCCGCCGGCGTCAAACCACGTCCCCGCCCCTGCGGCGCCAGCAGCGGCTCACCGACGACTTCCTCCAGCCGCTGCATCTGGGCGGTCACCGCCGAGGGCGAACGGCCGATGCTTGCAGCCGCCTGGGCCAGCGAGCCGCTGTCGACGAAAGCAAGGAAGGTTCGGAGCAGATCGGGATCGAGCGTTTCCATACTTCGATACTATCGAAGTATCATTTAAAAACAATTCGATTTTTTTGCCTAAAAGGTGGTGGCATGGTTGTTTCAACGGCGATCGGACGCCGCTCAAGCCAAGGAGAAGAAGAATGCCTATCATCAACATCAGCGTCACCGGCAAACCTGACGCGGCGCTTTCCGCTCGCATCGCAAAGGAGGCCACAGAAATCACCGCGACGCAGCTGCGCAAGGACCCGACGATCACGGCAGTTGCCGTGTCCTATGTCGATCCGCAGCACTGGTTCGCCGGCGGCAAGTCGCTGGCCGAGCACGGCACCAACACGTTCTGGCTTGATATCAAGGTGGTCGACGGCACCAACACCAAGCTTGAGCTGGAGGCCTATCTGAAGGCGATCTTCGCAGCCTTCGGCCGTCTGCTGGGCGGCGTGCACGAGGAGAGCTACGCCTTCGTGCATGAAGTGCCGGCAGCCGCTTACGGCTATGGCGGCAAGACGCAGGAATTTCGTTTCATCAGTGGACGGCTGCAGGCGGCGTGAGAAGCAGCTTCCCGCACCAAGGGAAGCAAAAGCTCCGCATTGACCTTGCTCCCACATCGTCTAGGTTCTGGCCGACACGGCCGCAAAGAGCCGAGATGCTAAAAACGTTGGGAGAGACGCGGCATGATCCTGACACTGGCGCTGCTTGCGGGTCTTGTTCTGGCCTGGCTCCTGATTGGCGTGGCGGAAAAATTCCGCCTCGGCCTACGCTTCACCCAGGCGCTGCTCTATGTCCCGTTCAAGCTTGCCTACCGGATCGGAGACAGCCGCATCAGGATCGCCCGCAAGGCGCAGGCCCCAGTCATCTACGTCATCTCTCATCAATCGCGCTTCGAGCCGGCGCTGATGCTGTCGCTGCTGCCGGAAGACACGCTGCATATTCTCGATGAGGTCTCGGCGCGCTCGCCGTGGCTCGAACCTTGGCGCGAGCTTGGCCGTACCATCGCCTTCAACGCCGAACATGTCTTCGTCAGCCGCCGGCTGGTGCGGGTGCTGAAGGGCAAGGGCCGGCTCGCTGTCTATCTGCCGGATGCAGTCGAGCCCGACGTCAAGACGTTTCGGTTGTTTCGTGCCGTCACCCGCATCGCCATGCAGGCCGATGCCAAGATCGTGCCGATCTTCGTCGGCGGCGCGCGCAGCCTGCCGGTGTCGTTGACGCCTGGGGACAAGGCGCCACGACACTGGTTTCCGCAACTGTCGATCAGCGTGCTGGAGCCGATGACCATCACTGAGTTGGTGGCGCGCAACCCCGAGCAGGCCTCGAACACCAACGCGCTGTTCGACCGTGTCGCCGAGGCGCGGCTCTTCGGCACCAACCTCGATCGTGGCCTGTTCCTGGCCATGCGCGATGCCGCCGACCGCGTCGGCGCTTCGCATATCATCATCGAGGACGTGATCTCCGGCGCGCTGAGCTACCGCAAGCTGTTCATCGGCGCCCGCGTCCTGGGCAGGCGCTTCGAGGCGGTAACGGCTCCGGGCGAGGCAGTCGGCGTGATGCTGCCCAATGCCAATGGCGTCGTGCTGTCGCTCACCGGCCTTCTGTCGGCCGGCCGGGTGGCGGCGATGATCAACTACACGGCCGGGCCGGCGAGCGTCACCGCGGCCGTGCGCACGGCGGTGATAAGGACCGTGATTTCGTCCCGCGCGTTCGTCGAGAAGGCCGACCTTGCCGATATCGTCGCGGCGGTCGAAAAGGGCGGCGCCAGGCTTCTCTGGCTCGAGGATGTGCGGGAGAGCGTCACCGCGCTGGACAAGCTTGCCGCCGCCTTGCTGTGGCGCTGGCCGCTGCAGCGACAGGACGCGGCCAAGCCGGCGGTGATCCTGTTCACCTCGGGCTCGGAAGGCACGCCGAAGGCAGTCGTGCTGTCGCACAAGAACCTTTACGCCAACGCCATGCAGGCTGAGGCGCGCATCACCATCTCGCCCGCCGACATCCTGCTCAACGTGCTGCCGGTGTTCCATTCGTTCGGCCTGACGGGCGGCACCATCCTGCCGCTGGTCACCGGGGTAAAACTGTTCCTCTACCCCTCGCCGCTGCACTACAAGATCATCCCCGAGGTTGCGCGCAAGGGGAAACCGACCATTATGTTCGGCACCGACACGTTCCTCGCCAACTATGCGCGTACCGCCAAGGACGGCGATTTTTCCAGCCTGCGCTTCGTCGTTGCCGGCGCCGAGGCGGTGAAGCCGGAACCCCGCCGCGTCTATCGCGAACGCTTCCAGGCCGAGATCATCGAAGGGTTCGGGCTGACAGAGGCGGCGCCGGTGGTTGCCGTCAACACGGCAATCCATGGCCGCGACGGTACCGTCGGGCGGCTGCTGCCGGCCATGCGCATGAAGCTTGAGCCGATCGAAGGCATTTCCGATGCCGGCCAATTGTGGCTCGACGGACCGAACCTGATG
>NZ_RZPF01000819.1:0-2633 GCF_004022735.1 Mesorhizobium sp. M7A.F.Ca.AU.001.01.1.1 | reverse complement strand
ATTCAGGCTGAACGGCTCATCGTTGAATGGGTTCCAAACAGGTTTCCGGAAAACCCGCCGCCAAAAACGGTCCGCCGGACGGCGTCCTTTGAGGGACACCGCCCGGCGGTGGCTGGAAACCGTTTGAGGGGTGCGGCTTCCAGTGTTCGGCCGTCCGTCCTTACGAAGCCCGTTTGAACAGGCCCGCAAGAAGCGAAATGACCAGGAAGGCGAGGAAGATGAAAAACAATATCTGCGCTATGCCGGCGGAGGTACCGGCGATGCCGCCGAAACCAAGCGCGCCGGCGATGATGGCAACGACGAGAAATACGAGCGCCCAGTAAAGCATGATCCATCTCCTTCGAATGGTGCGATGAAAACGTGGGTGGTTGCGGTTTGTTCCCACCCTTTGCCGAAAAAGACCGTGCTTGCAAATCGTTCGAGCGGAACCGCAGGAATTCACCGTCGCCGCCCGGGTGCATCAGGCGGCACGAAGTGACGAATTGATCATCTGGAGAGATTCGGGAGCGAGGCTATCGCCTTGGGTTCGTCAATTCCTCCACTCCCAATTCCCGACTATGCGGCGGCTTTCGCCTGCCGGTCAAAGAACAGTGCCTGGCTGATCAGCGCCTTGACCATGTCGGGATTGAACGGCTTGGTGACCAGGAAGGCCGGTTCCGGTCGTTCCCCAGTCAACAGGCGCTCGGGGAAGGCGGTGATGAAGATGACCGGCACCGACGTCGATGACAGGATTTCGTTCACGGCCTCGATGCCGGAACTGCCGTCGGCAAGCTGGATGTCGGCCAGCACCATCTTCGGCCGCGTCTTGCCGAACATCATCACTGCCTCGGCATGGGTGCGCGCCGTTCCAACGACGCGGTGCCCCAGGCTCTCGACCATTTCTTCGATATCCATGGCGATCAGCGGTTCATCCTCGATGATCAGAACGTCGGTTGCCACCTGACGGGATATCTCGTTGCTCGCCTGCGCAAGCAGCTCTGAAAACTCCTGGTCACCGACGTCAAGGATCTCAGCCGCTTCCTCCTCGCTGAAGCCTTCGACCGCCACGAGCAGGAAGGCCTGACGGGGCCGCGGCGCGATCGCATTCAGATTGGCGGCGGTGCGCTGTTCCCACGCCGATTGCGCCTGTTCCTGTGGAACGCGGATGGCGACCGATGTGAAAAGCTTGGCGAAAACCTTGTACAGCGCGATGCGGTCGCTCGATGCTTCGGGAAATATCTCGATATCGGCGATGATGGCTTCAAGCATCGCAGCGACCAGCGCGTCACCACTCTCTTGCGACCCGGAAACAGCCCGCGAGAAGCGGCGCAGGAAGGGCAGATGTGGTGCGATGGTGGCGGATAAGCTCATGGTAAGACGTCTCCCTCAGAATGACGCGATTGCGTAGCAGGTCAAGCTGACTGCAAGCCGTGATAACGCGGATTTTTTGAAAAAGTTCCACCTCGACGGAACAAAAGCCGGGGAGTGGCGTTTGTGGTGGGGATGGGCAACCAGACGAGGGCGCCGCTTGCGTTGTGTTGAGTACGGTAAGAGCGGCTTGAGCGCTGGGAATACAAGGGCAAAATGAAGGATATGACGAAAGATATTCTGACTGGCGCCGAGAGCAGGCGCCGGAACGGTTCTGGTGACGCTCTTGGGCCGAACTCCGAAATCGGACGCAAACTCAAACAATATTACGACGCGCTGGTCTCCGACGATGTGCCGGATCGCTTTTCCCAGTTGCTTAGCCAACTGGAACAGGCTGAACCCGCACAGAAGAAGGACTGAGGCATGGCCGCGGTCTCACAAGGCTTCAAGACTGATCTGCTTGGGGCAATCCCAAGTCTGCGCGCGTTTGCCGTGTCGCTGACGCAAAATGCCGATAAAGCCGACGACCTCGTCCAGGAAACACTCGTCAAGGCTTGGGACAAGCATGAGAGCTTCCAGCCCGGCACCAATCTCAAGGCCTGGCTTTTCACCATCCTGCGCAACGAGTTCTATTCGCAAATGCGCAAGCGCGGGCGCGAAGTGCAGGACAGCGACGGTATCATGACGGCCAGGCTTGCCGTTCATCCGGCCCAGCACGGTCAACTCGACCTGAAGGACTTTCGCGGGGCGCTGGAGCAGTTGCCGGAGGACCAACGCGAAGCCATCATCCTCATCGGCGCATCTGGTTTCTCCTACGAGGAGGCCGCGGAGATCTGCGGCTGCGCGGTGGGGACGATCAAGAGCCGCGTCAGCCGAGCCCGTACCCGCTTGCAGGAGATCCTGAAAATATCAGGTGAGGACGAGTATGGTCCGGACGCGATTTCGGCCCAGGTAACGAGTTCGCCGGCGAGCTGACCGCGATCGCGTCTCAAGCGCGTCCGCAGGCCGCCGCGACCGCTTGCACCAGGTCTTCGCCTGAGTAGGGTTTGCCAACCAGCCTGACGCCCGGAAACGATGCCTTGATTTCATCGGCATCCGAATAGCCGGACGCAAACACGAAAGGTATGCCTGCCGCGCGCAGCCCGGAAGCGAAATCGATCGTCGAGGCGCCGCCCAGCATCAAGTCGACAATGGCTGCATCGAATCGCGTGGCGACTTCCCGGCCATCGACCTCGGTCAGGTCACGGGCGATCACCACCTCATCGGCGCCATGATCGCGGCAAAGT
>NZ_RZPF01000818.1:0-2635 GCF_004022735.1 Mesorhizobium sp. M7A.F.Ca.AU.001.01.1.1 | reverse complement strand
CTGATATCTTCATCCTTGCCTTGTAAGCCGCGCGAACGACTTAGTGGAGCGTTTCTTCCTCGAGGTCCGGCGCCTGCCACATCTTTTCGAGATTGTAGAATTCGCGGACTTCGGGGCGGAAGACATGGACGATGATGTCGCCAGAATCGATCAGGACCCAGTCGGCGCCGGACAGCCCCTCGACGCGCGCGGTGCCGAGACCGGCATCCTTGATCGCTTTGAGAAGATGATCGGCGACAGCCGCGACATGACGGTGCGATCGGCCCGAAGCGACGACCATATAGTCGCCGAGGCTCGATTTCCCCTGGATGTCGATGGAGACAATATTTTCGGCCTTGGAGTCTTCCAGACTGGCAAGGACTGTCTTGATGGCGCGGGACACGGCGTCGTCTACGCTGATCCTGGCCGGCGAAGGCATGATATCGGCCTTCTTCCGCAGTGCTGTTCTCAGTGTATTTCCTTTCGCAGCAAGAACAACCAAATCACCCCTTGAAGCAGGTGACACCACTTAGATAGGCAGAGTTCCCTGACAGTTTCAAGACGGGACCCTGCCTCGCACGAACGTATTGTCGCTCCTGTGGTTCCGCCGCACACCGGAAAAGATCGGAACCCTCGCCGTCGGCATGGGTTATCGGCTCACCGACCAACCGGATTTCCCCCATGCCGATCGACCCGCAAAACGCCTTCCTCAGCGTCCAGGCTGGCCTCGCCCAACTGAGCACGCTGATTGTTTCCTACTCCTTCTCGGCCATCGGTGCCGTTATCCTCTTGATCGTCGGTTATATCGTCGCCGGCCTTGCCGAACGTTCGATCTTCGCCGGTCTCGGCCATATCCATGGTTTCGACGCGACGTTGCGGCATTTCTTCTCCAAGATCGTCCGCTATGCCATCCTGATCCTCGTCACCATCATGGTGCTCGGCCAGTTCGGCGTGCAGACGGCCTCGATCATTGCCGCGATCGGTGCCATTGGCCTCGCCATCGGCCTGGCGTTGCAAGGCACGCTGCAGAACATCGCGGCCGGCATCATGCTTCTGGCACTGCGGCCGTTTCGCATCGGCGAGTCCGTCGAGGTCGGTTCGATTGCCGGTACGATCGAGGAGATCGGCCTGTTCGCAACCAAGCTCAGGACGGCCGACGGGGTCTACATATTGGCGCCCAACTCGACGCTGTGGAACCAGCCGGTGCGCAACTTTTCGCGCAACGGGGTGCGCCGCAGCGACATCACGCTGAGCATCGGCTCCTGGAACGACATCGACCGCGCTCAAAAGACATTGCTTGCCATTGCCGCCGCCGAACGGCGGGTCAAGCGTGAGCCGGCACCGATCGCTTTCGTCGCGACATTGGGCGATAGCACCGTTTCGATTGCCTTGCGCTACTGGACATCGTCGGCGGACTTCTTCGCCACCCAGACCGATCTCACCAAGCGCGCCAAGCAGGAATTCGATAGCGAAGGCATATCGATCCCGCTGCCGCCACCGGAAGCCCCGTCGCCGGAAGCCCGTCGACAATAGTCGGGTGGCTCAGTGCCGGCCCTCATCGTCCGGTGCGAAGGCGAGTTCGACCGGCAACGGCGCCTGCGCCGTCATCGGTGCGAAACTGCCGGTTTCGCCGACCGGGACCGCACGCGTCGTGAACACACGCAAAAGCACGAACAGGCAGAAGGCTGCGGCGATGAGAACAGCCACATAGATGAAAGCCTGCGTTCCGAAGACGGCCGACAGCGCCGTCACGATGCCGGGCACGACGAAGCCCGACAGCGACCAGGCAAACAAAAGCGAACTGGACAGCGCCACCATGTCGTCCTTGCCGGCGCGGTCGGCGGCGTGCGCACTGGCCAGCGAATAGATCGATTCCGAAGCGCCGTCCCACACGATGTAGATCACAACCAACGCGGCCAGCGCGCCGCCATCGAACCCGAGTGCAAACAGGCCGGCGACCATGGCGAGCGCGGATGCGGCGATCAGCACATAGCGGCGGTCGGTTCGGTCGGAAATCCAACCAAGCGGGATCTGCAGGATCAGCGTGCCGAGAGGCATCGCCGAAAGCAGCAGCGCCACGTCGGCCTGGCTGTAGCCCTTGGCCGTGGCGTGGATCGGTGCGAAGCCAGCAATCGACATCGACAGGCCGCCGACGGCAAGCATGCCGGCGACGCCGACCGGTGAAACCCGCCAGGCACGGCGCAGCGCCACCGAGGCCGCCTGCGGCGCCGGCGGCTGGGCAAGTTTGGTCATCCCGACAGGGAGGATCGACAGCGCGGTGAAGACGATGCCGATCAGCGGCGCATCCGCTGTCCTGATATCGACCAGCGCTAGCGTCGCGTAGCCGACGCCGAGCCCGGCGACATAGGCAACGTAGAAGAAAGCCATCACCCGGCCGCGGATGGCGTTGGCAACGGCATCGTTCAGCCAGCTCTGCGCGACGATGAACAGGCCGCATATGGCAAAGCCGTAGAGCGCGCGGGCGGCTATCCACAGCAGCGGAAGGACCCCGGCGCCGACAGCGGCGTTGGCCAGCGCGATCAGCGCCGACAGCACCATGAAGGCGCGGGCATGGCCGACCCTTCGCACCAGCGGTCCGGTCAAGATGCAGCCGGCGAGCCCGCCGGCCGAAAGCCCGGTGATGATCAGCCCGGCC
>NZ_RZPF01000817.1:0-2647 GCF_004022735.1 Mesorhizobium sp. M7A.F.Ca.AU.001.01.1.1 | reverse complement strand
GCTTTACGCCGCGCTCGCCGGCGGAAATTGGCCGGCCTGACGCGGCTTCTCAGAAGACGACGGTCTTGTGGCCGTTGAGCATGACGCGGGCTTCGAGATGCAGCTTGACGGCGCGCGCCAGTACCCGGCTTTCGATGTCGCGCCCGACGGCGACGAAATCCTCGGCGCTCATCGCATGGGTGACGCGTTCGGTCTCCTGATCGATGATCGGGCCCTCGTCGAGGTCGGAGGTGACGTAATGCGCCGTCGCACCGATCAGCTTGACGCCGCGGTCGAAAGCCTGGTGGTACGGCTTGGCGCCCTTGAAGCTCGGCAGGAACGAATGGTGGATGTTGATCGCCCGTCCGAACAGCCGGTCCGACAGACCTTTTGAAAAGACCTGCATGTAGCGCGCCAGGATGACCAGTTCGGCCCCTGTCCGCTGCACCAGGTCCAGCAGTTTCTGTTCCTGTTCGGCCTTGTTCTCCTTGGTGGTCGGCCAATGGTGGTAGGGAATGCCCTCCAGCTCGGCGAAGCGGCGGGCATCCTCGTGGTTGGAGACGACGGCTGCAACCTCCGCGTTCAGCCAGCCGACCCTGATCTGGTACAGCAGATGGAGAAGCGCGTGGTCGAACTTGGAGACCATGACGATGATCTTCGGGCGGCGTCCCTGATCGACCAGCGCGGTCTTCATGCCGAAGCGGTCGACGCTCGATTCCAGGGCCCGCTCCAGACTGTCCCCGGTCGAGCCTAACGGGCTGATGAAGGCGATCCGCATGAAAAAGCGATTGGTCTGCCGGTCCCAGAACTGGCTGCTTTCGGCGATGTTGGCGCCGTTCGCGGCAAGCTCCGCCGTGACGGCGGCGACGATCCCCGGCCGATCCTCGCAGGAAAGCGTGAGAATATGAACCGGCGCGGCCTCGCCCGTCGCATCATTGCCTTGAGATTTCACGCCCCGTCGACCCTCTTCATGAACAGGCTGAGTTCAGCCGGATCCATATGCACCACATGCTTGTCTTCGGGATAGGCGAGACTGTTCACGTCGGCAACATATTCCGAAAACGCGGCGATACGCTCGGCCTGCAAACGATCATATTCGGCGGCGAAATTGCGATAGACCTTGGAATGACGGGGCATGTGGCCACGGTTCTGGCCGAGAATGTCGTCGGCGAACAGATATTGCGCATCGCAACCGGTACCCGCTCCCATCGACAGCATGATCAGCGACGTCCGCTCCGAGATCGCCTTGGCCACCTCGACCGGCACCACCTCGATCTCGGCGCCGATGGCGCCGGCGGCCTCCAGTTGCTTCACCGCCGCGAAGATATCCATGGCGGTGTCGGCGGTCTTGCCGACCGCCTTGAAGCCGCCAGTCCAGGTCGCCCGTGACGGGATCAGCCCGACATGGCCGATCACCGGGATATTGTCATCGGCCATCCGCTTGATCGTGGCGTAGCCGGCGCTGCAATAGACCGCGTCGGCGCCGGCCTTGTAGAGCCGGAAGGCCCAGCGCACGAAATCGTCCGCCGTGCCGATCTCGTAGAAATTGTCGCCCGGCATGGTGAACAGGCTGGGCGCCGCGTCGCGGTACTCAGGGTTGAGCACCAATTCGGGCGGCACCGAGACGATGTCGACCCCTGCGCGCTCCGCGGCCTCGGCCTCGTCCATCGTCAGCACACGCAGCATGGTCAGCTGTCGCTTGCCCTTCATGGCGCGCAAATCCGCCACCGTCGGTCTTTTTCGGCTCATCAAAAGGGTTCCCTCAGTTGCATTCGGCGGCAGGTCAGCCGATCTGGATCATCACTTTGCCAGCCTCGACCTTCACTGGATAGGTGGCGAGATTGACGCATACCGGTGCGCCTCGAGCCACGCCCGTCTTGTAGTTGAAGCGGCCATTGTGCTTGGGGCATTCGATGATGTCGTCCATCACCAGCCCATCGGCCAGATGCGCCTTCTCATGCGTGCAGTATCCGTCGGTTGCGAAGTACTCGTCATCGGGACTGCGATAGATGGCGAAGGTACGGCCGCCATGATCGAAGCGGATGACATCCTCTTCCTCGACATCGTCGACGCCACACGCTTCAACCCAGTCGGCCATCTGCTTCTCCCCTATTCCGCCGCCGCCGGAACGGTCAGTGCATGGAATTCGTCCCGGTACGGCCGCGCCGTCGGCGGCAATTCACGTTTGAGGAAATAATCCTCGTACTGAAGCTGCTTCAGCAGCACCGGCCAGACCTCGCGATAGGCATGCCACATCGAAGGGTTCGGCTCGGGCAGATCGTGCTTGATCAATTCGTGCAGCCTCGGCAGCGCGTGATAGGGCACCATCGGGAACATGTGATGTTCGACATGATAGTTCATGTTCCAATAGATGAAGCGGCTGATCGGGTTCATGTAGACGGTGCGCGTGTTCAGCCGGTGGTCGGTGACATTGTCGGCCAGCCCGATATGCTGCAGCAGGCCGGTCAGCACCATGTGCCAGCTGCCGTAGAGGCGCGGCAGGCCGATCAGCACCAGCGGCAGGAACGACCACAGATGAAGCGCTAGCCCGATCGCCCCGACATAGATGGCGACATGCCAGCGCGCGGCTGTGACCACCTTGTGAAGCTCCATCTCGGGAATAAAGCTTTTCTCGTCCGGCGAGATGCTGCCGAACGCATTGCGCACC
>NZ_RZPF01000816.1:0-2652 GCF_004022735.1 Mesorhizobium sp. M7A.F.Ca.AU.001.01.1.1 | reverse complement strand
GCGCAAGAGAGGCTCGGAGGCATAGCCATCGCGCATCACCACCACGCGGTCGCAGACTCCGAGGATTTCGGGCAGTTCCGACGAGATCATCACGACCGCCATGCCGCCGGCGACGAGTTGGCCGATGATGTGGTGGATCTCGGCCTTGGCGCCGACGTCGACGCCCCGCGTCGGCTCGTCGAGGATCAAGGCCGAAGGTTTGGCGGCAAGCCATTTGGCGATGACCGCCTTCTGCTGGTTGCCGCCCGACAGAAGGCTGATGCGCCGTTCGCCGTCGGGCGGTGAAATCGAAAACTGCTTGACCGAATCCCGGGCAAGCGCGCGATCGGCGCTGCGGCTGATGCGTCCGAAACGGGTCAGGCGGCGCAGGATGGGCAGGCTGATGTTTTCCCGGACCGACATTCCAGGCACGACGCCATCGCCCTTGCGATCTTCCGGAACATAGGCAATGCCTGCCCTGACCGCCTGGGATGGCGAGTTGATCGAGACCTCGCGTCCGTTGACGCTGACCGTGCCCTCGACAAGCCGCGACAGGCCGAAGATTGCGCGGGCAACCTCGGTGCGGCCAGCGCCCACCAAGCCGGTCAAGCCCAGTATCTCGCCGGCGCGCACTTCGAAGCTGACATCGCGGAAGCGCTGTCCGTCGCTGATATGCTCCACGCGCAACACGGACTTGCCGATCGCGGCCGGACTTTTCGGGAAGACATTGCTAACTTCGCGACCGACCATCAGCCTGATCATATCGGCAGCCTTTATGCCCTTGATCGGACGCGTCTCGATCATTGAGCCATCGCGCAGCACCGTCACCTCATCGGCGATTTCGAGCACCTCCTTCAGCCGATGGCTGATGTAGACGATGGCGATGCCGTCATCGCGCATCTTGCGCAGGATCCGGAACAGCGCCGCCGTCTCATGCTCGCTGAGGCTGGATGTCGGCTCGTCCAGCACGATGATCCTCGGCTGCGCCGCATAGGCCTTGGCGATCTCGACGAGCTGCTGCTGGCTGATAGAAAGGTTGCCGAGCCGTTCACGCGGATTAATGGCCGCTCCGAGCTCGTCGAGGACGGCAGCCGCCGCCCTGACCATCTCGCGCTTGCGCAGAAAGGTCCATTTGCCGGGCATGCGGCCGAGATAGACGTTCTCGGCGACGGTCAGGTGGGGGACCAGATTGATTTCCTGGTGCACCATGCGGATGCCGAGCGCCTGGGCGTCGGCGGGCCGGCGCATGCGCACCTCGGCGTCACCGACTTTGATCGTGCCGCTGGTGGGCGCGTAGGATCCGTTGAGGATCTTCATGAGCGTCGATTTGCCGGCGCCGTTCTCACCCACGACCGCATGAACGGTGCCGAATTTCACGGCAAAATTGACGTTGGACAGAGCCTTCACGCCTGGAAAGTTCTTGCTGATGCCTCGCATATCCAAGGCGCAATCGGCGGCGACGGTCATATCTGGCTAGGTTCCTCCTGGCGGCCGGCCGGTGCGCTACATCGGCCTTCGATATGTTAGTATAATAGCGCTGCAAACGCAGTTCGGGCTTCTTCGAACAAGCTTGAATGGCCTGCGCTGTTGAAGATCCAAGCCTCAGTCCCGGACTGAATTTTCCATCGTTCATCCTCACTATTGCACTAATATAACAGTTCTGGCAAGCTGGATTCCGGCGGGTCGTCATGACGTCGTGCGTCACCGACCCCCACGCTTGTATTGGATGCGTTCCAATTGACATTCTAGTATTATCTGGCCATTTCTGGTGAACGAAGACACGGATTTGCAATGGACCTGGATCCTTCGACGCTCAATCGGGCTCTTCCGCTCCGCGATCAGATCTACCACAAGATCCGCAACCTGATCGTCGTCGGGCAGTTGAAGCCGGGAGAGGTCATCAACGAGGTCGCCATCGCGGAGGCCCTGGGGGTGTCTCGCACCCCCGTTCGCGAAGCGGTCAAGCGCATCAGCGACGAGGGCCTGGTCAAGATCCTGGCGCAGACCGGCACCTATGTTGCTCCGATCAGCCGGGCCGACCTGGAAGAAGCCTATGTCATCCGGCGGGCACTGGAGATGGAAAGCGCCCGACGCGCGGCCGCCAAGTTCACAGCGGCAGCCAGCGAATTGCTGGAAGACAACATGGCGGCGCACCGGCTTGCCATATCCCGCGGCAGATATGCCACCGCGATACAACTCGACGATGTCTTCCACCGCACCATAGCCGAGATCTGCGGCCTGCCGATGATCTGGAGAGCCGTCGACATCTCGAAGGCACAGATGGATCGCGGGCGCTATCTCGCTATCCCAAGACCGGGTTATGGCGAACAGACGATCGAGCAGCACGAGGCCATTTTCGACGCGCTGAAGCGCCACGACGCCGAGGGTGCGGCACGGGCCATGGAACATCATCTCGAGACGTCGTTCCGCAACACGCTCGAAGTCGCCGCCGACCTTCTCGGCTGAAGCCCCGCGAGCAACCAGCATGCAAAGAATGGGACTTTGTATCGGCGTGAAAGCCGAGGCGATCGCGGACTACAAGCGCGTCCACGCCGCCGTCTGGCCCGAAGTGCTCGACGTCATCAGCCGCGCCAACATCCGCAACTATTCGATCTTCCTGCGCGAACCGGAGAACCTTCTGTTCGCCTGCTGGGAGTATCACGGCAGCGACTT
>NZ_RZPF01000815.1:0-2669 GCF_004022735.1 Mesorhizobium sp. M7A.F.Ca.AU.001.01.1.1 | reverse complement strand
GCTTACGGCCAGGGCAAGGGACCGACGACGCGCTCGCGCCTCGGTGCGATGCCGGGAGCGCTCGTCGGCAAGTGGGGTTTTGCAGTTGCCAGCGGCAATTATTGCGACACATTCAGCAACTGCGATCCAGGCAGCGGCGGCAGCGTCACCTTTACCTTCGGGGCTGACGGGCGCACCTATTACGCGCTGTTCCAATCGTCTCTGGTCGACGGCTGCGGTCAGGTCCGGTCGCTGACCCTGAAAACCGGCAAGGCCTCCGTGCGCGGTTCGACCCTGGTTTTCACGCCGACGGCAGGAACCTACAAATCCGTCAATGGTTGCCGGCCCGACCTTACGGGCCTCTGGAAATTCAAGCCCGGTGACCTGAAGCCGGTCTCCTTGCGTTGGCAACTGGACGGCAACCAGTTGCGGCTGATCGACCCCGACGGCGAAGCGAGCGGCGTTTACTCGAGGAGGTGAACCTAGCGCTCGCCGGTCAGCGCGTCGATGCGGGCGCGTAACATTGCAATCTCCTCCTCGAGGGCGCTGACGCGCTCCTCGAGGCCGGAGGCAGATGAAGCAGCCGACGCAGCCTGCATGGCGATGGGGGCGATCTGCGGAATCCCGCTCAGCAGATGGACGTAACGCTCCTCGCGCTGGCCCGGTCCGCGTGGGATTTCCTGGATGAGTGGCGGTCGGCGGCCGATCAGCATGTCGAGCTCGGCGCGCAAATCTTCGATCGACGAAAACCGTGCCATGCGCTCGGTGCGCGCCGACAATTCATGGGCCGTCTGCGGCCCGCGCAGCAACAGCAAGCCGATCAAGGCGGTCTGCGGTGTGGTCAGCGAGAAGCGCTGCGCCATCTGGTGCTCGTAGCGCTCGACACGCGAACCGAACATCTGCCGCACCAGCCCCTTTTGTTCGAGCAGCTTCAGCCCCCGGTGCACCTCGCTCTGCTCCAGCGCCATCACCGGCTCGCGCGCCGTCTTCTGGTTGGCGGCGGCCAGTGCCGCGTTGAGCGTCAGCGGATAGACATCCGGCGTCAGCTCCTTCTTCTCGATCAGGCAGCCGAGAATGCGAGCTTCCACAGGGGAAAGGATGGGAAGGTCATCGCTCATTGGATTACTCTCGCCGGCAACCAACCAACCGCCTAAACCCTTCTCTCCACCATCATCTTCTTGATCTCCGCGATCGCCTTGGCCGGGTTGAGGCCTTTGGGGCAGGTCTGCGCGCAGTTCATGATGGTGTGGCAGCGATAGAGCCGGAACGGGTCTTCGAGATTGTCGAGCCGCTCGCCGGTGGCCTCGTCGCGGCTATCGATCAGCCAGCGATAGGCCTGCAGAAGCGTTGCCGGGCCGAGATAGCGGTCGCCGTTCCACCAATAGCTCGGGCACGAGGTCGAGCAGCAGGCGCACAATATGCATTCATAGAGCCCGTCGAGCTTCTCGCGGTCCTCATGGCTCTGCAGCCACTCCTTGGCCGGCTCCGGCGACACCGTCTTCAGCCAAGGCTGGATCGACGCGTGCTGGGCGTAGAAATTGGTGAGGTCGGGCACCAGATCCTTGACCACCTGCATATGCGGCAGCGGGTAGACTTTTACCGCGCCCGAAATGTCGTCGCAGCCCTTGGTGCAGGCGAGCGTGTTGGAACCGTCGATGTTCATGGCGCAGGAGCCGCAAATGCCTTCGCGGCAGGAACGCCGCAAGGTCAGCGTCGGGTCGATCTTGTTCTTGATCCACAGCAGCGCGTCGAGCACCATCGGCCCGCAGTCGTCCATGTCGACGAAATAGGTATCGATGCGCGGGTTCTCGTCGTCGTCCGGCGACCAGCGATAGATGCGGTATTCCCGCAGATTGGTGGCGCCCTCCGGCTTCGGCCAGGTCTTGCCCGGCTTGATCTGCGAATTCTTGGGGAGCGTGAGTTCAACCATGTTCGATCCTCAATACACTCTGGCCTTGGGCGCGATCTTGGCGAGGCTGATGCCGCCGTCCTTTTCAGCCAGCTGCGGCTCGGTGTGCACCGGCCGGTAGGAGAGTGCCACCTCGCCGTCTTCGCTCAGCCTGGCCAGCGTATGCTTGCGCCAGACCGCGTCGTCGCGCGCCGAAAAGTCCTCGCGTGCGTGCGCGCCACGGCTCTCCTTGCGCGCCTCGGCGCTGTAGACCGTGGTGATGGCATTGGCCATCAGGTTTTCCAGCTCCAGCGTTTCGACCAGATCGGAGTTCCAGATCATCGAGCGGTCGGACACTTTGATGTCCTTCAACTCGCCCCAGATCTGCGAAATGCGCTTACAGCCATTTTCGAGCGACTCCTGCGTGCGGAATACGGCCGCGTCTTCCTGCATCGCCTTCTGCATCTTTTCACGCAGCACCGCCGTCGGTGTCGAGCCGTTGGCGTAACGCAGCCGGTCGAAGCGGTCCATGATCTTTTCGACCGAGGCTTCGTTGGGCGAAGGGATCGCCGACTTGCGGTCGATGACCTGGCCGGCGCGGATCGCCGCCGCGCGGCCGAACACCACAAGATCGATCAACGAATTCGAACCGAGCCTGTTGGCGCCGTGCACGGAGGCGCAGCCGGCTTCGCCGACAGCCATCAATCCGGGCGACACCTGGTCTGGATTGAGCGCCGTCGGATTGAGCACCTCGCCCCAGTAATTGGTCGGCACGCCGCCCATATTGTAGTGGACCGTGGGC
>NZ_RZPF01000814.1:0-2672 GCF_004022735.1 Mesorhizobium sp. M7A.F.Ca.AU.001.01.1.1 | reverse complement strand
CTACTCCCCTACTCCCCTACTATCTTACTATCTTACTATCTTACCACCCTCACCACCGTCCGGTCCGACAGCAGCGGCAGCAGCCGCGCCATGGTTTGCGCCGTGACAGCCACGCAGCCTTGCGTCGGCGTGAAGCCGGGGCGCGCCAGATGGAAGAAGATGGCGCTGCCGCGCCCGCGCCGGCGCGGCGACAGGTTCCAGTCGAGCACCAGGCAGGCATCGTAGAGCCTGTCGTCGCGCCGCATGCGTTCGTGGCTGGCGCCATAGGGAATCCTGACCGGCCTGTTGTAGTTGCGGTCGTCAGGCACTTCGCACCAGCCCAGATCGGGCCCGATCGGCGTCATCGCCAGCCGGGTCCTGCGGCCGCTGGAGAACTGATCCCCCCGGAAATACCCCGACAGGATCCGCATCGCGGCCAGCGGCGTGGCGCCGTCGCCTTCGCGCTTGTCGGCCGAGATGCCGCCGCGCCCCAGCGCACAGGCAAACACCGTTTTCCCGGCCTGCAGCAGGCCCTGGCTTGGATGCCCAGGCCTCGCCCGCACGGTCAGCACACGCAGCCCTTTTCGCAAAATTGCGCCGGCTGCATTGCGATCGTGTTTTTTCTTGTATGATCGTGCCACGGAACAAATCACTGTGAACGGCTGTTACGCCGGTCAGCTTCCGCATAAACAGGCAGCGGTCAACTGAATTTTCTTTTCAAAACAACGGATTGATCCATGACTTCACGCACCATACTGATCGTCGACGACGATGACGACCTGCGCGGCACGCTGGTCGAGCAATTATCCCTTTACGAGGAATTCGACGTGCTGCAGGAATCGACTGCGGCAAAAGGTGTCGCCGCAGCGCGCGGCGGCCTCATCGATCTGCTCATCATGGATGTCGGGCTGCCCGACATGGATGGCCGCGAAGCGGTGAAGATCCTGCGCAAGGGCGGCTACAAGGCGCCCATCATCATGCTGACCGGTCACGACACCGATTCGGATACGATTCTTGGTCTCGAGGCCGGCGCCAACGACTATGTGACGAAGCCGTTCCGCTTCGCCGTGCTGCTGGCGCGCATTCGGGCGCAGTTGCGCCAGCATGAGCAGAGCGAGGATGCCACCTTCTCGGTCGGGCCCTATACTTTCAAGCCCAGCCAGAAACTGCTGCTCGACCCGCGCGGCGGCAAGGTGCGGCTGACGGAGAAGGAGGCCTCGATCATCAAATATCTCTATCGCGCCGACCAGAAGGTGGTGACGCGCGACGTGCTGCTCGAGGAGGTGTGGGGCTACAATTCCGGCGTCACCACGCACACGCTGGAAACCCATGTCTACCGGCTGCGCCAGAAGATCGAGCGCGATCCTTCCAATGCGGAAATTCTTGTGACAGAAAGCGGCGGCTACAAGCTGGTTCCTTAAACATTTTCATTATCCAATGAGCGGCCGGGCGGGGCCGCTTTCGGGTACGATCCAGTTGGAGGGTGGTTTGGATCGAACTCGCAGAGGAGGAGTCGGACTGTCGGTTCGGGGACATAGCTAGATGGCGCTGGATGACGACATCCGCGTTCTGTCCGCCGTGAGGCTCTTCGAGGGCTTCACGCAGGAACAACTGCGCCTGCTCGCCTTTGGCGCCGAGAACACCAGGCTGATTGCCAACCACAAGCTCTATCGCGAGGACGACGAGGCCGATTCCGCCTATATCGTTGTCAGCGGGCGCATCGTGCTCTACCGGGAGCAGAATGGTGAACGCATCCCGATTGGCACGGCAGACCCCGGCACGATCCTGAGCGAACTGGCATTGATCGCCGACACCAACCGGTTGACCAGCGCCTCGGCCGAGATCGATTCGGAAGTGATGCGCCTCAGCCGCAAGATGTTCCGCCGCATCCTGGAGGAATATCCCGAGATCGCGGTCAAGCTGCACCAGCGCATCTCGGAGGAATTTCAGGCGATGATCCGCCGCATCGAGGAACTGGCGCCGCGCTTCTCCGGCTAAATCTAGCGTACCCACGAAGCTGCTGGCTTCGCAGCCGAAGGGAGAAGTGTTTTCAACGACAGCGATGAACTGGTCGTGGCGCACTGCGGCCGTCCGGACGCCCGGATCCAGCGGCAAGGCTCCGTTGACAGGCAAGAGGTGAAATCCTAAAGCACCTCGAAGGCGGCCGGCGCAGCAGGCGCCATCACCACCAGGCTCCTGGGGGGAGCGAGCCATGCCATCAGGGCGGTACGAGACCATTATCTTGTATTCCCGCAATGACGCGTTCGGCGACGGACTGATCCGGATTCCGGCATTGCGCGCCGCCAGAACGGCATTCCCCGATAGTTTCATCGTCTACGGAACCACCCGGTCGTCATCCCTTGAACATAGCCTCAATCGCCATGCCGGCCATTTGGTCGATGCGATCAATGTGCGGACGCCGCTGGCGCGCCTGATCGCCGGTCACAGCAAGGGCAAGGGGCGATTGGCCGTCGTCGATTTCCGCATCTCGGCGCGTTGGCTGCTTCAGGCCTCGGCATCACTGCTCGGCCGCGGCATTGCCTATGAGGCAAACTTTCCGGCTTTCGCCCTTTCCTGGCGCCTGGGCCAAAGGCCTGAAGCACGACCCGGGCACAATGCCTGGCGCTACCATCGCCTCATCGAACGCCTTGCCGGCAAGCGGCTGCCTTTCGATCATCGGCTGGAGCCTAGCC
>NZ_RZPF01000813.1:0-2677 GCF_004022735.1 Mesorhizobium sp. M7A.F.Ca.AU.001.01.1.1 | reverse complement strand
TTGCCCAGCAGCGTGTTGATCTGGCCGGTCTTGTCGTTGGGGTATTTCTGCTTGATGTCCTCCGGCACCAGGCCGGGCACGGTGTCGAGCAGGTAGGTCTGCAGCATGCCCTCGTCATGGATGATCTGCATGGCGCGGCCGCCGAGCACATAGGACGGGCGCACCACCAGCGGGAAGCCGAGCTCGCCGGCGACCAGGCGGGCCTGCTCGACCGAATAGGCGATGCCGTTCTTCGGCTGGCTCAGGTTGAGCTTGTGCAGCAGCTTCTGGAAGCGGTCGCGGTCTTCGGCGAGATCGATCATGTCGGGCGAGGTGCCGAGGATGGGGATGCCGGCCTTCTCCAGCGCATCCGCCAGCTTCAGCGGCGTCTGGCCGCCGAACTGGACGATGACGCCGACCAGCTCGCCCGAGGCCTGCTCGGCGCGCAGGATCTCCAGCACGTCTTCGGCCGTCAGCGGCTCGAAATAGAGCCGGTCCGAGGTGTCGTAGTCGGTCGAGACCGTCTCCGGGTTACAGTTGATCATGATCGCTTCATAGCCGGCGTCGCGCAGCGCGAAGGCGGCGTGGCAGCAGCAATAGTCGAACTCGATGCCCTGGCCGATGCGGTTCGGCCCGCCGCCGAGGATGACGACCTTCTTGCGCGACGAGACCTGCGCCTCGTTGGCCAGCGCGCCGGCGAACGGCACTTCATAGGTCGAGTACATGTAGGCGGTGGGCGAGGCGAACTCGGCCGCACAAGTGTCGATGCGTTTATAAACAGGATGAACGTCGAGCTTTTCGCGAGCTTTCTGAATCACTTCGGCGTCGGTCTTCGTCAGCGACGCGAGGCGGGCATCGGAGAAACCCATGGCCTTCAGCATGCGCAGGTTGACGGCATCCTCGGGAATGCCGTGCTCGCGGATGCGGGCTTCCATGGCGACGATGCCGGCGATCTGTTCGAGGAACCACGGGTCGATCTTGCACATGGCGTGCACGTCCTCCAACGAGGTGCCCATGCGGATCGCCTGCGCCACCATGCGCAGCCGATCGGGCGTCGGCGTGCCGAGCGCTGCGCGGATGGCGTTGCGGTCGTCGGCATGGTTGGCGGAACCGAGGCCCCCATGGCTGAGACCGGGAATCTCGATCTCGTCCAGACCAGTCAGGCCGGTTTCAAGTCCACGCAGCGCCTTCTGCAGCGATTCCTGGAAGGTGCGGCCGATGGCCATGACTTCGCCGACCGACTTCATGGCGGTGGTCAGCACCGGCTCGGCGCCGGGGAATTTCTCGAAGGCAAAGCGCGGGATCTTCGTGACGACGTAGTCGATGCTCGGTTCGAACGAGGCTGGCGTCGCGCCGCCGGTGATGTCGTTCTCCAGCTCGTCCAGCGTGTAGCCGACGGCGAGTTTTGCCGCGATCTTGGCGATCGGGAAGCCGGTCGCCTTGGAGGCAAGTGCCGACGAGCGCGAGACGCGCGGGTTCATCTCGATCACCACCAGGCGGCCATCGGCCGGGTTGACGGCGAACTGCACGTTGGAACCGCCGGTCTCGACGCCGATCTCGCGCAGCACGGCGATCGAGGCGTTGCGCATCATCTGGTATTCTTTGTCGGTCAGCGTCAGCGCCGGGGCGACGGTGATCGAATCGCCCGTATGCACGCCCATCGGGTCGATGTTCTCGATCGAGCAGACGATGATGCAATTGTCCGCTCTGTCGCGGACGACCTCCATCTCATACTCCTTCCAGCCGAGCACGCTCTCCTCGATCAGCACTTCGGTGGTCGGCGAGGCGTCGAGGCCGGACTGGACGATCTCGTAGAATTCGGCGCGGTTGTAGGCGATGCCGCCGCCGGTGCCGCCCATGGTGAAGGACGGGCGGATGATGGCCGGCAGGCCGACATGGTCGAGCGCCTGGGCGGCGATCGCCATGCCATGGCTGATATAGCGCTGCTTGCGGTCGCCTTCGCCGAGGTTCCAGCGGGTTTCCAGCGCATCGAGCGCGGCGTCGAGATCGGCCGGCTTCTCGGCCTTGAGCGCCGCGCGCTCGGCCTCATGCGTCTTGCGGTCGGTGTTCTTGACGTCGGTGGCGTTGGCCAGCATCGACTTCGGCGTTTCCAGGCCGATCTTCTTCATCGCCTCGCGAAACAGCGCGCGGTCCTCGGCCTTGTCGATGGCGGTAGCGTCGGCGCCGATCATCTCGACATTGTAGCGCTCGAGCACGCCCATGCGGCGCAGCGACAGAGCGGTGTTGAGCGCGGTCTGGCCGCCCATGGTCGGCAGCAGCGCGTCGGGCCGCTCCTTGGCGATGATCTTGGCCACCACTTCAGGCGTGATCGGCTCGATATAGGTGGCGTCGGCCAGTTCCGGGTCGGTCATGATGGTGGCCGGGTTGGAATTGACCAGGATGACGCGGAAGCCTTCCTCCTTCAGCGCCTTGCAGGCCTGCGTGCCGGAATAGTCGAACTCGCAGGCCTGGCCGATGACGATGGGGCCGGCCCCGATGATCAGGATCGACTTGATGTCAGTGCGTCTTGGCATGTCAAAGGTCCGTTCGGCGGGCGGCTTGCACAAAAAACCGGGACGGGAAGACCCGGCCGGTTGTGCTCGCGATTCTGGTATCAGGCTAGGAGGGCCTTATAGGGAAGAGTTTTGACTGATGTAACCCCGAAAATGCGAGGTAGGGGAATAGGGGAGTAGGGGAG
>NZ_RZPF01000812.1:0-2682 GCF_004022735.1 Mesorhizobium sp. M7A.F.Ca.AU.001.01.1.1 | reverse complement strand
CCCCCGCCATTCTTTCCAGGGCGTCGCAGAGCTGCAGCTTTTCCCTGTGCGCGCGCTTCATCACCGCGGCTGGACCACTTCCCTGCTGGATCGATCAGTCGGTGCGGGATTTTCATCGCCTGCTTCGAACAGCGACGATCCCAGCCCCTTCTTCCGGCTCAAGGGCGGCCTCCGAGTGCAAGACCACGCTGCCCACTCAGAAGGGGCTGGGCTTTGACATGGATCAAGGCGGCGACAACGCGACTGCTGAATTGGTGTCTATGCGGATTGGCGTCCGCGCATCGGAATCCGAGGTCGGGGATAGCTCATGAAGTTCGGCACGCAAATCTTCGTTTTGAGCCTTTTCACATTTGCAGCCCTGGTGGCCGCGGGCTTCGGCGTGGACCAGCCCTTTCGACAGCATATGTGGGTGCTGTTTTTTGTGTTGCTTGGTTTTGTCGCCATCCTCATCCGCAACACGAATTTCGAGGTGGCCGCTCCGATTGACCCATCCGCTTACATGGATGGTCCAATCCGCTACGGCGCCATCGCCACCATGTTCTGGGGTGTCGTCGGCATGCTTGTCGGCGTGGTCATCGCGCTGCAGCTTGCCTACCCCGATCTCAACATCCAGCCCTGGTTCAACTTCGGCCGTTTGCGGCCGCTGCATACGTCCGGAGTGGTCTTCGCATTCGGCGGCAACGCATTGCTTTGCACGTCATTGTACGTCGTGCAACGCACCTGTCGCGCGCGCCTGTTCGGCGGCGATCTCGCCTGGTTCGTGTTCTGGGGTTACCAGCTTTTCATTGTCATGGCCGCGACCGGCTATCTGCTCGGCATCACCGAGAGCCGGGAATACGCCGAACCCGAATGGTACGTGGACATCTGGCTGACCATCGTCTGGGTCGCCTATCTGATCTTGTTCCTTGGCACGATCTTCAAGCGCAAGGAACCGCACATCTACGTCGCCAACTGGTTTTACCTCTCCTTCATCGTGACCATCGCGATGCTGCATGTGATCAACAACCTGTCGATGCCGGCCTCGTTCCTGGGCTCAAAGAGTTACTCCGCCTTTTCCGGGGTCCAGGACGCCCTGACGCAATGGTGGTATGGCCACAACGCCGTCGGCTTCTTCCTCACTGCCGGCTTCCTCGGCATGATGTATTACTTCGTGCCCAAGCAGGCGAACCGGCCGGTCTATTCCTATCGGCTGTCGATCATCCATTTCTGGGCGATCATCTTTCTCTACATCTGGGCCGGGCCGCATCACCTGCACTACACCGCCCTGCCCGATTGGGCGCAGACGCTCGGCATGGTGTTCTCGATCATGCTGTGGATGCCGTCATGGGGTGGCATGATCAACGGCCTGATGACGCTGTCCGGCGCCTGGGACAAGCTGCGCACAGACCCCATCATCCGTATGATGGTGATGGCCATCGCCTTCTACGGCATGTCGACCTTCGAAGGTCCGATGATGTCGATCAAGACGGTCAACTCGCTGTCGCATTACACCGACTGGACCATTGGCCACGTGCACTCCGGTGCGCTCGGCTGGGTCGGCATGATCTCGTTCGGCGCAATCTACTTCATGGTGCCGAAGCTCTGGAACCGTGAGCGGCTCTACTCGCTGAGGCTCGTCACCTGGCACTTCTGGCTGGCGACCCTGGGGATCGTTGTCTACGCCGCCGTCATGTGGGTTTCCGGCGTCATGCAGGGCCTGATGTGGCGTGAATACGACGAGCAGGGCTTCCTGGTCTATTCCTTCGCCGAAACCGTGGCCGCCATGCATCCCTACTATCTCATGCGCGCCATTGGCGGGGCAATGTATCTCTCCGGCGCCCTGATCATGGCCTGGAACATCGCCATGACCATCCTCGGATACCAGCGCGAGGAGGAGCCGATGCCCGGCTCTGTTCCCGCCCTTCAGCCTGCCGAATAAGGAGCC
Source organism: Mesorhizobium sp. M7A.F.Ca.AU.001.01.1.1 (assembly GCF_004022735.1). Lineage (NCBI taxonomy): Bacteria > Pseudomonadati > Pseudomonadota > Alphaproteobacteria > Hyphomicrobiales > Phyllobacteriaceae > Mesorhizobium > Mesorhizobium sp. M7A.F.Ca.AU.001.01.1.1. Next base: position 758 of record NZ_RZPF01000812.1, on the reverse strand, counting down.
AGACAATGGGCTTGATGGACAGACACGCACTCATCGAGAAGAACGCCACGCTTCTTCTCGTTGGCTCTCTTCTTGTGGTGACCGTCGGCGGCATCGTCGAGATCGCACCGCTCTTCTATCTCGACAACACGATCGAGAAGGTGGAAGGCATGCGCCCCTATTCGCCGCTCGAACTTGTCGGGCGCAACATCTATGTGCGCGAGGGCTGCTACCTCTGCCACAGCCAGATGATCAGGCCGTTCCGCGACGAAGTCGAGCGCTACGGTCACTACAGCCTGGCTGCCGAGTCGATGTACGATCATCCTTTCCAGTGGGGATCGAAGCGTACCGGGCCGGACCTCGCCAGAGTTGGCGACCGCTACTCGAATCTGTGGCATGTCGAGCATCTCACGGATCCGCGTTCGGTGGTGCCGGAATCGATCATGCCGAGCTACGCGTTCCTCAAAGACACGCCGATCGAGGTGGAGGACTTCTCGACGCATCTGGTTGCCAACAGGCGTGTCGGTGTCCCCTACAGCGATGACATGATCGCCCGCGCCAATGCCGACCTGATGGCGCAAGCCGATCCCAACGCCGACACGTCCGGCCTCGAAGCCCGCTACCCCAAAGCCAAGATCGGCGACTTCGACGGCAACCCGCAACAGGTCACCGAAATGGATGCCCTTGTCGCTTATCTCCAGATGCTCGGCACGCTGGTCGATTTCAAGAACTACGATGAAGCCGCGGGCTATCGCTGAGGGAGTTCTACCCATGGATTA
>NZ_RZPF01000811.1:0-2685 GCF_004022735.1 Mesorhizobium sp. M7A.F.Ca.AU.001.01.1.1 | reverse complement strand
GCCAAGGGCAAGCTCAGCCTCGATGCCGCCGACATCGAGCCGTGGCTGATGACGTCGGGCATCGGCCTGCCAGGCATGGGGGCGGGCATGTCGACGTCGCTCGCCGCGCAGGGCGACTACGGCAACGGCCTGCTGGTGCTGGACGAACTCAGCGGCGCCATCAACGAAGCGGCGGTGTCCGGCGACGTCAATATCGATGTAAAGGACGGCGTGCCACATCTGGCCGGGGCGCTGGCGCTCGACGAACTCGACCTCGATCCCCTGGCGGTGGCGCTGTTCGGCGACTCCGCCTTTCTAGCCGACAAGGAGGGCGCAGCCAAAGACCGGGCAGGCAAGGGTGGCGTGTGGCCGGCGACACCGTTCAGCCAGAAATCCAGCCTGCCATTCACCGCCGACCTCGACCTGACGACGGCAGCACTGGCCGCCGGCCGGTTCGCCACCGCCTATGACGCCGCCTTTTCGCTCAAGCTCGACCAGGAAGGCATCCGCGTTTCGGATCTCAAGGCGAAGTTGCTGGGCGGGGCGCTGACCGGCCTATTCGAGTTGAAGAACAACAACGGCACCGGACTGTTCTCTGGCCAGATGAAACTGGCGGGCGCCGATCTGGCGACCGTGCTGCCGGATGCCGGCATCAGCGGCATCGGCGATTTCTCGACGGCGCTGTCAAGCAGCGGCAAATCGGTCGAAGGGATGGTGGCTGCCTTGTCAGGCTCCGGAACTGCGGCGTTGAAGGGCGTGAAAGTTGCTGGCCTCAATCCAGATGCGTTCAGTGCGTTCCTCGCCAAGGCGGATGCGATCGGGCGCGACATCGATGCGGCCAAGACCGCCGGCTTCGCGCCCGAGATTGCCGCTGATGGCAGCTTTGCCGCTGGCGATACCGACATAGCCTTCACGGTTGCCGGCGGCACGCTGCGGGCGCCGCCGGTCAGCCTGGAAAATCCAGCGGCGACCTTGTCCGCCGACATCACGGCGGATCTCAACGCGGCCACGGTGTCGGCCAAGGGTGCGATCACCTATCGGCCTGGCGACGAGGCGCTGGTCGGCTCCGAGCCGGTTGTGAATTTCACCGCCGAAGGGCCGTTCGGCGCGGTCAAACGAGCATTCGACAGTGAGCCGCTGGCGCAGTTCCTGACCCAGCGCGCGCTGGAGAAGGAGCAGCAGCGCGTCGAGGCGATGCAGGCCGCGCTGCTCGAGAAGCAGCGGCTGCGGCGCGAAGTGCGCTATTACGCTGCGCGGCAGGATGCTCGCGACAAGGCGGCCGAGGAATTGCGCCGGCAGGAGGAAGCAGCGCGGCTCAAAGCCGAAGCTGACGCCAAGGCCAAGGCCGAAGCGGATGCACAGGCTCAGGCTGAGGCGGACGCAAAGGCTCAGGCCGACGCGGAGGCGAAAGCCAAGGCGGACGCAGATGCCAAAGCCAAGGCCGATGCCGAAGCGAAGGCGGCTGCCGAAAAGCAGGCCGCCGACGAGGCCGCCAAGGCGCAGGCCGAGCAGGAGCGGCAGAAGGCGGAAGAGGCGATGCGTATTGCCTCGCAGGAAAAGGCAAGGCTCGAAGCCGAACGCAAGGCCGCGCAGTCTCCGAAGGTGGAGCGGGCGCCGCTGCCGCAGGCCAACGACAATCCGCCGCCGGCCAAGCCGAAGGCCAATCCGTTCACGATCGACAATCTGCTGAAGTCGCTGCAGTAGTAGTCGACTACCCACGGTCTCGATCGAGCAGCCGCCGCAGCATCGGTTCGATGCGTGACAGTTCGTCGAGATGCGCCGCCGACAGCTCGGCCAGGCAATCGTCGGCGCGCTCGGTCAGTTGCAGCAGCACGCGGCGATGGTCGTCCTTGTCCTGATCCCTTGTGACCAGCCCTGCCTCGCCGAGACGGTTGACCAGTTCGACGGCGCTGTGGTGGCGAATGCGCAGGCGTTCCGCGAGATCGCCAACCGTCACCGGGCCGCCGCCGGGGAATCCCTTGATCGCCAGCAGCGCCTGATGCTGGCGCGGGGTCAGGCCGGCGTCTTCCGCCTGGACCTGGCTGAATTCGAGGAACCGGCGGATCAGGTAGCGAAACTCCGACAGCCGCTGGTAATCGGCCTGGCTGATGGCGGGACGTTGTTCTCGTGGCTGCGACATATCAGACATGTGTTCGTTTTCCGGCGAAAGCTCAAACGGATTTCGGGCGAAACCGGCTTGAATATTTATATCGTGTTACGATACATAGCCACCGACAAACCCGGCTGGCCGCTTCGACCGTGCCGCACCCCAGACATACGGCCGCCGCCAGGAAGCAACTGCCATGAAGACCCATCATTCGAACCCGGAGCACCTGCGCGATTTCACCACGGATCCCAGGGTTCTGCTCGTCGCCGCCATTGCCGTGGTGGTGGCGACAGCCGGGTTGTTTGCCGGCATCGCGCTTTTGAAGCTGATCCGGCTTGCCACCAACATTGCCTATTTCGGCCAGTTCTCGCTTGCCGACCTGAAGCTCGAGAACACGCCGCTTGGGCTTGCCGCCGTCCTCGTTCCGGTGATCGGTGCGCTGATCATCGGCCTGATGGCGCGCTATGGCAGCGAGAAGATCCGCGGCCACGGCATTCCCGAAGCCATCGAGGCGATCCTGCTCGGGCGCTCGAAACTCGACGCCAAGGTGGCGATCCTGAAGCCGCTGTCGTCGGCGATCTCGATCGGTTCCGGCGGAC
>NZ_RZPF01000080.1:0-13095 GCF_004022735.1 Mesorhizobium sp. M7A.F.Ca.AU.001.01.1.1 | reverse complement strand
GCACTGGGGCGTTGGCGGGCGGCGGCGCCTTGCTGCCGGTCGGCTCGGCCGCCAGCAGCATTTTCGTGTAGGCATGCTGTGGGTTGACGAAGATGGCCTCCGCCTCCCCCTCCTCGACAACCTCGCCCTGGCGCATGACATAGACCCGATCGGCAAAGCGGCGGACGATGCCAAGATCGTGGGTGATGAAGACGATCGCCATGCCGAGCTTGCGCTGCAATTCGGCCAGAAGCATCAGGATCTGCGCCTGTATGGTCACATCGAGCGCCGTCGTCGGCTCGTCGGCGATCAATATGTCAGGGTCGTTGGCGAGAGCCATCGCGATCATCACACGCTGGCGCTGGCCACCCGACATTTCGTGCGGATAGGATTTCATCCGCCGCTCGGGATCGGGAATATGCACCAGCCGCAGCAGTTTGAGCGCTTCTTCACGCGCCTCGGCGACATTCAGGCCCCGATGCCGGCGGATCGGTTCGATCAACTGGTTGCCGATTGAATAGAGCGGATCGAGCGAAGTCATCGGCTCCTGGAAGATCATGCTGATCTTGCGGCCACGGACCTTGTTGAGCTCGGATTTGCTGAGTGTTAGAAGATTGCGGCCACGATAGTCGACGCTGCCTGTCGCTTCGCCATTCGACGCCAGCAGGCTCATCGCCGCCATCATCGTCTGGCTTTTGCCGGAGCCGGATTCGCCGACCACGGCAACGGTCTCGCCCGATTTGACATGGATGTTTATGCCCTTGACCGCCTCGACGGCGCCGTCGAGCGTGCGGAAGCGGACACGCAAATCCTTGACGCTGAGGATCGTTTCGGAAGCAGCCATCTCAGCGGTCCCCCTCTTTATCGACCCGCATCTTAGCGATCCCCATCTTAGCGATCCCTCGGGTCGAGTGCGTCGCGCAGGCCGTCGCCGACGAAGTTCAGCGCAAACAGCGTCGAGACGAGGAAGAAGGCGGGGAACAGGAGCAGCCAGTTGGCGGTGCCGATGTTCTTGGCGCCGACCGAGATCAGAACGCCCCAGCTGGTCATCGGCTCCTGCACGCCGAGGCCGAGAAACGATAGGAAGCTTTCCAGGATGATCACCTGCGGCACCAGCAGCGTCATGTAGATGACCACCGGGCCGAGCAGGTTGGGGATGACGTGGCGCAGCAGGATGCCGCGCTGGCCGACGCCCATGGCTTCCGCCGCCTGGACATATTCCTGGCGGCGGATCGACAGTGCCTGGCCGCGCACGATGCGCGCCATGTCGAGCCACAGCACGGCGCCGACGGCCAGGAACATCAGCACGAAGTTGCGGCCGAAGAACACCACCAGCATGATGACGAAGAAGATGAAGGGCAAGGAATAGAGCACGTCGACGATGCGCATCATCACCTCGTCGACCTTGCCTCCGGCAAAACCGGCAGCGGCCCCGTAGACCACGCCGATGACCACCGCCACGACGCCCGCGAGCAGGCCGATGGCCAGCGATATACGCCCGGCCATCAGCGTGCGCGACAACAGGTCCCGTCCGGTGTTGTCGGTGCCGAACAGGAAATATTGCTGCTTGATCGAGGCGCTCATCGTCACTTCGAGACCGTCCGGCGACTTGCTCTCGATCTTGGTGTCGTCAAAGGCATCGGATCGGTCAAGATAGCGGATGTTGCGATCGTCGATCGGCCTGGTCGACTTGACGGTGACGAAGACCTGGTTGCCTTCCTGCCGCCATTCCTTGATGTCGACCCGCATGCGCTTGATCGCTTCGGTGAGCGCCGTCTCGATCATGTCGGCCTTCGGATAGGCTGACAGGCTTGGCGGCATGCGCACATAGTCGGCATAGATGGTGGTGTATTGATGCGGCACGAACCACGGCCCGAACACGCTGACGACACCGATCAGGGCAAGGTAATACAGGCTGAACATGGCGGCGCGATTGGCCTTGAGCCGCGCCCAGGCATCCCCCCAGAGCGAACGGCCGATGACGGTGGGGGCGACTGTGGCCGCGATGTCAGTCATAGCGCACCCTCGGATCGACGACCGCGTACATGACGTCGACGATCAGGTTGAAGACAATGGTAAAGATGGCGATCACCACCACCGTTCCCATCACCAGCGTGTAGTCACGATTGAGCGCGGCATCGACGAAATAGCGGCCGACGCCTGGGATGGAGAAGATCGTCTCGACGATGACCGAGCCGGTCAGCAGTGCCGCCGCCGCCGGACCGGTGAAGGAGACGATCGGCAGGATGGCGCCGCGCAAAGCATGCTTGACCACCACCGACCAGTCGGACAGGCCCAGCGCGCGCGCCGTGCGGATGTGGTGGGACCGCAAGGATTCGATCATCGAGCCACGCATCAGCCGGGCGACGATGGCGATCTGCGGCAGGGCGAGCGTCAGCACCGGACCGACCTTGTTGATGAAAGCGCCATCGCCCCACCCACCGATCGGCAGCAGCCTCCAGGTCAGCCCGAACAGGAGTTGGATCACCGGCGCGATGACGAAGGTTGGGATGGTGCTGCCGGCCGTCGCCAGCGCGATCACCGTATAGTCGCCAAGCTTGTTCTGATTGAGCGCCGCAATGGTGCCGAGCACGGAACCGAGCAGCAGCGCCAGGACAAGCGCCGAGGCGCCGAGCTGGACCGAAATCGGCAGCCCCTTGGCGAACAGTTCGGTGACGGTGAAATCCGGCATGTTGTAGCTCGGGCCGAAATTGCCGCGCAACAGATTGCCGAGATAGTGGACGAATTGCAGCCAGAGCGGGTCGTTGAGGCCAAACTGGGCTTCGAGATTGGCCCTGATCTCGGGACTGAGCCCCCGCTCCTGGTTGAATGGACCGCCCGGCGCGACGCGCATCAGGAAAAACGCCATTGTCACGATGACGAACAGCGTTGGAATGGCGGTCAGAAGCCGCCGTAATACGTATCGCAGCATCGGTGCCCCGCTTGATCCAGAGCCGCGCGCGTCCAGTTGGACGGCCGCGCTCCAGCTTTCAAATCTTCGCACCGACATTTGCCGAAATCGAATTCCGGTACCCGGGCCGATGCGATGGCAAACCATCGCCACCGCGCCTGGAAGGCGCGGTGGCTTGGCCAGGGTTAGTCCTTGCTGACGAAGCGCGACGGATGCACGTCCATCACGTTGTCGACGAAGCCATGCAGCTTCGAGGAGACGATATCGTGGTAGCTGTAATAGAGGAGCGGTATCTGGCCGACGTCGTCGACCAGGATGCGTTCGGCGTCGGCCAGTTCCTTCATGCGCTGTTCGGGGTTGCCCCCGGCGGCGGCCGCCTTGTCCATGGCCGCTTCATAGGCCGGGCTGTTGTAGTCCGAATAATTGTTGCCGCTGGCCTTGCGCGAGATGCCGAGGAAGGTTTCCGGATCCTTGTAATCGGCGATCCAGGCGGCACGTGCCAGATCATAGTTGCCCTTCTGCTCGAGGAAGGAGTAGTGGGTCTTGGTGTCGGTGTTGAGCAGCGTGACGTCGACGCCAAGCGGCTTCAGCTGTTCCTGGATCGCCACCGCAGTGTTCTTGTGGTTTTCCGACGTGTTATAGCGGATTTCCATCTTCAGCGGCTTTTCGGGCGTATAGCCGAGTTTCTCGAGGATCTTCTTGGCCGCATCCTCGCGGTCGATCTGCGGCATGTCCGCATATTTGGCCATTGCCGGCGTGTAGCCTTCGATGCCGGGAGGCACCATTGAATAGCCGGGCAGCATCGAGTTCTGCCAGACTTTTTCGGCGAGGAAGTCGCGGTCGATCGCCATCGAGATGGCATTGCGCAGCTCTACATTATCCCACGGCGCCTTGTCGGTCTTGATCGCATAATAATAGGTGCCGGGATACGGTCCAACGTGGATCTGGTCGCCAAACTTGGTCTTGAGATCGGCGAGCTGTTCAGTCGGAAGGTCGTCGTAGCTGTCCAGTTCGCCTGCCTCGAAGCGCTTCATCGCCGAAGAGCGGTCCTCGGTCGGGATGTAGTTGACGACGTCGAACTTGACGGTCGCCGCATCCCAGAATTTCGGGTTCTTGACCAGCTTCATATGATCGTTGGGAACCCATTCGGCCAGCGTATAGGCGCCGTTCGAAACGAGATTGCCGGGCTTGATCCAATCGGCGCCGAGCTTTTCGATGGAGGCCTTGCTCACCGGATAGGTCGCCTGGTGGGTCAGCATCTCCAGGAAGTAGGGCGTCGGCGCCTTCAGCGTGACCTCCAGCGTATTTGCGTCAATCGCCTTGACGCCCATGTCCTCAGGCTTGCCCTTCTTGGTGTTGACGTCCTCCGCACCCTTTACCGGATACAGCATCGAGGCGTATTCGGCGCCGGTCGCCGGATCCTCCAGCCGGTGGAAGGCATAGACGAAATCGTCAGCCGTAACCGGGCTGCCATCCGACCACATGCCGTCCTTGCGCAGCTTGAACGTATAGACGGTTCCGTCGTCCGAAACCGTCCAGCTCTCGGCGGCACCAGGAATGAGATTGGCCTTCTGGTCCTGCATGACCAAGCCCTGGAACAGGTCGCGCAGGACATTGGCTTCGTAAACCGTCGAGGTCTTGTGCGGATCGACCGACTCCGATTCAGCGGCGGTGCCCCTGTTATAGACGGTCTCGGCAAAGGCCTGCGTGTAGAACGTCCCGGCGGCCAGCGTCATCGTCGTGGCGAACACAGTCGCCTTCAGCATGTTTTTCAGCATGAAGTTCTCCCTGTCGGCGCCGCCGTTGGCGCGCCTATTAAGTGTTGACGCCCTGGAGCCGATATCTGACCCCTTTGAGCGCGCCGCTGGTTCCCGTCCTGCGGCTCGTGCCCAGACACTAACGCGGAGAATTTTTATTTCAACAGACTCTCTGGGTCACCCAAAGTAAGGCGGACGAAAGCTATGGTGTGGCCGCTGAAACACCAGCCGAAACCAAAAGCTTGACTTGGTTTCTTCACCTCGACGCTATTTTTCACCGCGAATCGGGAGCCATGCCAGTTTGCCGGAATGTCTTAATGCGTTCTTAAGCAACCTGAGGTTACATTACGAGTACCTTCTATACGGTTCGAGCTTCAGACGCGCGGCGGCTATGAGTAACGGAGCAAGTAAATTGCCCAAAATCCGTCAACTAATGCGGAACTTTCAAGAAGAGCGCGGTACCTCTGCGGTTGAATTTGCCTTGCTTTCACCGATTTTCATTCTTCTTCTACTCGGAATGGTTGCATACGGTATATACTTCGGCGCCGCCAACTCGATCCAGCAGATCGCAGCGGATGCCGCCCGCACGGCAATTGCCGGGTTGAACCAGACCGAACGTCAAACGCTCGTAACCAGCTTCGTCACCAACAATGCCGGCGGATATCCCTTCGTGGATGTCAGCAAGTTGACCTACCAGGCCAACGACAGCACGGCCGATGGAAGCCAGTTCGTGGTGTCCATCCAATACGACGCCCGCAACCTGCCGATCTGGAACCTTTTCCCGGGCATAGCCATGCCCGGGACCACGATCAGGCGCCAGTCAACGATCAGGGTCGGGGGCATTTGAATGCTGCTGCATGCGTGCAATGGGATCGGTCGGCTTGCCCGGTTGATGCTGAGTGACAGGAAAGCGAACTTCACCGTCATGGCGGCATTGAGCGCGCCGGTGGCGCTGGCGCTGGCCGCAGTGGCCATCGACGAAGCCTCGATCTACACCGAGCGCCGCGAAGCGCAGGCAATGGTGGATCTGGCGGCGATCACCGCCGCCTCGAACATGACCAATGTCAATACAGCGGTCGTTACCACGCTGACCGACAACGGCATGCCAGGGGTTGTCGTTCAAAGCTCGGGACAGACGATCGAGCCGGCGGTCGGCAAAACCGTCGTGACGGTCACGCCCGGGCGATATGTGGCATCCGGGGCCAATGTGGGCCAGCGTTTCCAGGCCAGCATAACCCCCTACAATGCCGTCCGTGTCACCCTGAAGAAGATCCCCGCCCGCTATTTCGCGAGTTCCCTGATCCCCACTCCCGTCATCGGCACCCAAGCCACCGCCAGCATGACGCCACAGGCGACATTCTCGGTCGGATCGAGGCTCGCCAGCCTCGATGGCGGTATCCTCAACGCGCTTCTCGGCGGACTGCTCGGCAGCAACATCTCGCTCAGTGTCATGGACTACAACGCGCTGATCTCCGCGGATGTGAGCGTGCTCTCCTTCGTGGACGGCCTTGCCACACAGCTGAACCTGACCGGCGTCTCGTATTCGGATGTGCTGGCATCGAAGGCGACCGTCGGCCAGATCGCCACGGCCATGGCCAATGTGCCTGGGCTTGGCAACACGGCCAAGGTCGCCCTGCAGACGATCGCGTCCAAGTCGACCAGCACGGTCCAGATCCCGCTCAGTCATCTGGTCGATCTCGGCTCCGTCGGCAAGTTGGGCCTCGGCCAAAGGCCCGCCGGCCTCGGCGTCGACGCCAGCGCCTTGGGAATGCTGACGGCCGCCGCCGGACTGGCAAACGGTTCAAAACAGGTCGACGTCGCCCTCGGAGCCACCATTCCCGGGGTGCTGTCGACCACGCTCGCCATCGCCATCGGCGAACCACCGCAATCCTCGCCATGGCTGGCGGTTGGAGAAGCCGGCACCGTGGTTCGCACCGCGCAAACGCGCATTAAGCTGCTTGTCACGGTCGGCGTCGGCAACCCAAACCTGGGCGGCGGTATCAGCCTGCTGTCGGTCAAGCTGCCGCTGAATGTCGAAGTAGCCTACGCCGAGGCCAAGCTGACCGACATCAACTGCCCGACCGGCCCCGACAGCCTGAAGGTTACCATTGCCGCGAAGCCCGGCATCGCGGCGGTGAACCTTGCCGCCAGCGATGCCGATAACAGCCCCACCGCCTTCGCGGATTTCAGCAACCCGCAGTCGTTCTCCGACGCCAACATCGCGGATGTCAGCCTCAATCTGCTGCTGCTAAAAATCCCGCTAATACTGGTGAAGGGTTCGGCGGGTGCCGACATCACCAACGTCAGCCCGACCAACCTGGTCTTCAACAAAACCGAGATCGCCGCCAAAACCATCAAGACGACGCCGACACGGGACATTACCCAGACGCTGACAACGTCACTGGTCGACAAGTTGTCGCTTTCCGTCAATGCGCTTGGTATCCTCGGGCTTGACGTAACGGCGTTGCTCGGCACCGTGAAGCCAGCTGTGACGACGCTTCTGAAAACCGTGACCGCACCAGTCGACACATTGCTTTACAATCTACTCGATACGCTCGGCGTGCATCTCGGCGTGGCCGATGTCCGGGTCACCGGCGCGACATGCGGACGTGCCGTGCTGGTGCAGTAACGTCGGGATATCAGTCGAGCCTGCCCAAAAAGGCTCCGAGCGCTGGCAGCAAAAGCTCAGTCTCGACGACCGCGGCATTGCCATCCAGCTGCGCAACCGCTCCGATGTCCCCCGGCAACGGCCAATTGGCCGGTCCTCCGGCGAAATTGAAGACACAGAGCAGTCTTTCACCGCCGCCGTCGCGGATGAAAGCGAGCAGGTCACCCTTGGCGTCGAGAAAGCGGATCGAGCCGGATATCAGCGCCTCATGCTCCCCGCGCAAGGCCAGCGCAGCCCGGTAGGACGCGAGCACAGAGACCGTGTCGGCATTCTGGACGTCAACGGCGCGAGCGCGATGGCTGGCCGGTATCGGCAGCCAGGGCCTGGCCGTGGAGAAGCCTGCATTGTCGGCGCCGGCCTCCCACACCATCGGCGTGCGGCACCCATCCCTGCCCTTGACGCCTGGCCAGAAGCGGATGCCGACGGGATCGCGCAGATCTTCATAGGCCAGCTCCGCCTCCTCCAGCCCGAGTTCCTCGCCCTCGTAGAGGCAGATCGAGCCGCGCAGGCAGGCGAGCAGCATGATCGAGAATCTTGCGACCGCGTCGGGCTCGCTGTCCGGCCTTGTCCAGCGGCTGACATGGCGCGCCACGTCATGGTTGGAGAAGGCCCAGCAGACCCAGCCGTCGGAGACGGCCGCCTCGAAGGCTTCGACGCAGCCACGCACATGCGCAGCCGAGAACTGCGGACCGAGCAGGTCGAAGGTGTAACACATATGCAGCTTGTCGCCGCCTGAAGTGTAGGCCGCGAGCGTCTGCAGCGAGCGGCCTTCATCGCCGATCTCGCCGACGGCGGCGCGGTCGTCATATTCGTCGAGCAGCGCCCTGAAGCGGCGCAGGAACGCCAGGTTTTCCGGCTGCGTCTTGTCGAACAGGTGCTCCTGGTAAAGGTAGGTGTTGGTCTCGCTGTTGGTGCCGGCGACGCTTGATGCCAAGGGTGGATTGCTGCGCAACCAGCGGTCGTGGACATAGTAATTGACCGTATCGAGCCGAAAACCGTCGACGCCGCGCTCCAGCCAGAAGCGCACAGTTTCCAGAAGCGCGTCCTGAACCTCCGGATTGTGGAAATTCAGATCGGGCTGCGAGGGGAGGAAATTGTGCATGTAATACTGCCGGCGGGTAGAATCCCATTCCCAGGCCGGGCCACCGAAGACGGAGAGCCAGTTGTTTGGCGCGCTGCCATCTGGCTTGGTATCGGCCCAGACATACCAGTCGGCTTTGGGGTTATCGCGGCTGGCGCGGCTTTCGACAAACCAGTCGTGCTTGTCGGATGAATGCGACAGCACCTGGTCGATGATGATCTTCAGGCCGAGACGATGCGCCTCGGCGACCAGCGCATCGAAATCCTCGAGCGTGCCGAACATCGGATCGACATCGCAGTAGTCCGACACGTCGTAGCCCATATCGGCCATCGGCGACTTGAAGAAAGGCGACAGCCAGATGGCGCCGACACCGAGCGAGGCGACATGGGCGAGCCTCGATGTGATACCGGCGAGATCGCCGCTGCCATCGCCGGTCGTGTCCTGGAAGGAGCGCGGATAGATCTGGTAGATGGCGCAACCGCGCCACCATCCCTTCTTGTCACTCGCCGCCATTGCGCTTCTCCCTTGTGCCGGCCTGCGCTCGTTCGATCATGAAGATCATCGTCCGCCCGGATATTGGCCGCGAGATATCCGCCGCATCCGGCGCTTCGATAGCTGGGGCCCAGAAGAATCCGTCTCGTTCAGGCAAGGTGAACATGCAGGCCCGGCGATCGCCGTTGACAAGCACCGCAAGACGGCGGTCGTCATCGCTGGCGCCACTCAGGACCATGACAAGACGGTGCCGCTGCGGATCCTGCCAGCTCTGTTCATCGAGCGGCGCGCCCGTCTCAGCAAGCCATGCGACGTCCGGTATCTCCGAACCTGCCGGCGGCTGGCCAGTGAGGAAGCTTGTGTCGGAAAGCGCCGGCATCGATCGGCGCAGCCTCGAGAGTTCCGCCGTGTAGCGCTCCAGCGCCTGGTCGCGGCCGGCCCAGTCGAGCCAGGTGATCTCGTTGTCCTGGGCATAGGCGTTGTTGTTGCCTTGCTGGGTGCGGCCGAATTCGTCGCCCGCGGTCAGCATGATGGTGCCGCGCGAGGCAAACAGCGCGGCGAGCAGAGCGCGCTGGTCGTTCTGGCGAGCCGCTGCCACGGCCGGGTTGTCCGCATCACCTTCCACGCCGTTGTTCCAGGACAGGTTTTCATTGTGGCCGTCGCGGTTCTGCTCGCCATTGGCTTCGTTGTGCTTGCGCTCGTAGCGCACGATGTCGGCGAGCGTCATGCCGTCATGGGCGGCGATGAAATTGACACTGCGGCTGGCGCCTTGCCCGTTCGCGGCAAACACATCTGACGAACCGGCGAGCCGGGTCGCCAGGGCGCCGACCATGCCGGCGTCGCCACGCCAGAACCGTCTTACATCGTCGCGATACTTGTCGTTCCATTCGAGGAAGGGCGCTGGAAAATTGCCGAGCTGATAGCCGTCGGGGCCGATGTCCCACGGCTCGGCGATCAACACGCGATCGGCCAGCAGTGCGTCATCGCGCATCGCTCTCAGCAGCGGCGCCTCGGCATCGAATGTGCCCTCGACCCGCCCCAGAATGGGAGCGAGGTCGAAGCGGAAGCCATCGACACCGGCATCCCTGACGAAATGGCGAAGCGTGTCGAGGACCATCTCCTGGACCACAGGATGGTCGCAAGCGACTGTGTTGCCGGTACCGGTGTCGTTGGCCAGCCTGCCATCAGGTGTGTGCCGGTAGTAGGCCTGGTTGTCGAAGCCGCGCAGCGACAGCGTGGGACCAAGCCTGTCGCTCTCGCCGGTGTGGTTGAAGACGAGGTCGAGGATGACGCCGATACCAGCCTGGCGCAGCACAGCGACCGTGTTTCGCAGTTCCATGATGCCGCCCGGCGCAAGGCGCGGATCGAGGGCCATGAACGTCACGGGATTGTAGCCCCAGGCGTTGCGCAGCCCGAGCGGCGGCAGATGCCGTTCGTCGATCGACGCGGTCACCGGGATCAATTCGACCGCGCCAACGCCGAGTTTTTTCAGGTGCTCGACGATCGCCGGTTGAGCAAGTGCGGCGACTGTTCCGCGCAATTTTTCGGGAACGTCCGAATGCAGCATGGTGAAGGCGCGCACCGGAATTTCGTAGACCAGGCCGCCGGCGCGGAAGAGCGGCGGCGCAGCCTGCACAGGCTTCGGTAGCGCAGCCGCGATCGCCTTCGGCATCAGCGACGCGGTATCGCCCCCCTCGCCCCGGCGATCGGCCAGCCGCCAGTCATAGGCATAAGGCCTGTCAATCTCGACGGCGTAGGGATCGGTCAGCAATTTGTCGGGGTCGAACCACAGTCCATGCTCCGGCGCATAGTCCCCGTCGGCGCGGAAACCGTAGCGGGTTCCGGAGCCAAGACCTGCAACGAACAGCGCGTGGACGCCCTCGCCTTCCCGCTGCAGTTCGAGCCGTTCGATTTCCCGCATGCCCTGCTCGTCGAAGATCGAGACCCAAAGCCGACGGGCGGCCTGCGACCAGGCGGCAAAGCGGATGCCTTCGCGGGTGACTGTGGCGCCGAGCTGGGTCATGCCCGCGCCTCACCTTCTCCCCTCGCGGGAGAAGGTGGATCGGCGCGCAGCGCCGAGACGGATGAGGGGTGTTGAAAGGAACGCGGCGTTAGTGATCTGGACATCGGTTTGCGCCAAGCTGGAGCACCCCTCATCCGACCGAGCTTCGCTCGGCCACCTTCTCCCACAAGGGGAGAAGGTGAAACGCGCGCAGCCACTCTCAAGTGATCACGCTCGGCTTGGGGCGGCCGGTATGGCTGTGAATCCCGGCAATATCGTCAGCCGCGGCAATCAGATCGGCAAGGGCGGCCTGGGTGTCGAGATCGTGCCGAGACTTGTCCGGCTCGTAGCGCTCGATGTAGACGCGCAACGTCGCGCCCGACGTGCCGGTGCCGGACAGCCGAAAGACGACCCGCGAACCACCTTCGAACAGAACCCTGATGCCCTGATGCTCGCTGATCGAACCGTCGACCGGATCGTGATAGGCAAAATCGTCGGCACTGGCGATTTTCAGGCCGCGCACGCTGGTGCCAGGCAGCGAGCCGAGCTTGGCACGCAGTTCGTCGACCAGCGCGTTGGCGCGGTCGCTCTCGACCTCTTCATAATCATGCCGCGAATAGTAGTTGCGACCGTAGGTCGCCCAGTGCTCGGTGACGATCTGCTTGCAGCTTTCGCCACGCGCGGCGAGGATGTTGAGCCACAAAAGCACCGCCCACAGGCCGTCCTTTTCGCGGACATGGTTGGAGCCGGTGCCGGCACTCTCTTCACCGCAGATCGTCGCCATGTCGGCATCGAGCAGATTGCCGAAGAATTTCCAGCCGGTCGGAGTCTCATAGATGCCGACGCCGAGTTTTTCAGCAACGCGATCGGCCGCGCCACTGGTCGGCATCGAGCGTGCAATGCCTTTCAAACCGGCCTTGTAGCCGGGCGCCAGACGCGCATTGGCGGCGAGCATGGCGACCGAATCCGACGGGGTGACGAAAATGCCCTTGCCGATGATCAGATTGCGGTCGCCATCGCCATCCGAGGCGGCGCCGAAATCCGGTGCGTCCGGTCCCATCATCTCGTCATAGAGGTGCTTGGCATGGACGAGGTTAGGGTCCGGGTGATGGCCGCCGAAATCCGGCAGCGGCTTGAAATTGCGGCAGGTGCCATTGGGCGCGCCGAGCCGGTTTTCCAGGATCTCCTTGGCGTAGGGACCGGTCACCGCGTGCATGGCGTCGAAGCGCATGCGGAAGCCGGACTTGAAGAGTTTGCGCAGGGCGTCGAAATCGAACAGGCTTTCCATCAGCGCGGCATAGTCCACGACCGGATCGATGATCTCGACCGTCATGCCGGCGGCCTTGACCGTGCCTGTTGTGTCGATGTCGATCGGATCGATATCGGCGATCTTGAAGCTCGAAATCGCCTTGGTCTTTTCGAAGATCGCGTCGGTGAGCTTTTCCGGCGCCGGGCCGCCATTGCCGGCATTGTACTTGATGCCGAAATCCTCATGCGGGCCGCCCGGATTGTGGCTGGCCGACAGGATGATGCCGCCGAAGGTCTTGTATTTGCGGATGACATGCGAAGCGGCTGGCGTCGACAGGATGCCGCCCTGCCCGACCATCACCTTGCCGAAGCCGTTGGCGGCTGCGATGGCGATGGCCTTCTGGATGACCTCGCGGTTGTAGAAGCGGCCGTCGCCACCGATCACCAGGGTCTTGCCCTTGAAACCGTCGAGCGCGTCGAAGATCGACTGGATGAAATTCTCGGCA
Source organism: Mesorhizobium sp. M7A.F.Ca.AU.001.01.1.1 (assembly GCF_004022735.1). Classification (NCBI taxonomy): domain Bacteria; kingdom Pseudomonadati; phylum Pseudomonadota; class Alphaproteobacteria; order Hyphomicrobiales; family Phyllobacteriaceae; genus Mesorhizobium; species Mesorhizobium sp. M7A.F.Ca.AU.001.01.1.1. Next base: position 451 of record NZ_RZPF01000080.1, on the reverse strand, counting down.
TAGTGCTCCTGCTGAAAGACAGGCACCTTCTTGCGCAGGCCCGACGTGCCGGGCTTCTGGTCGGAATAAGGCTTGGTGGGAACGGTCCGTATCATGCTTCAGGCAACCCTTTTCGAAAGCAGCGAACGATAGAGTTCGACGTATTTTTCCGCGCTCTTGTCCCACGACACATCGGCTTTCATGCCCTGGCGCTGCAGTGATTCCCAGACCGTCGGACTGGCATGGGCGTCGACGAGGCGGCGGATAGCGTGCAGCAAGGCGCCGCCATTGTTGGGCGCGAACTGGAAGCCGGTGGCGACGCCGGCAGAGACGGCAGCCTCATTGGCGTCGATGACCGTGTCGGCGAGGCCGCCGGTGCGCGCGACCACCGGCACGCAGCCATAGCGCAGGCCGTAAAGCTGCGTCAGCCCGCACGGTTCGAAGCGCGAGGGGATGACGATGGCGTCGCAGC
>NZ_RZPF01000810.1:0-2686 GCF_004022735.1 Mesorhizobium sp. M7A.F.Ca.AU.001.01.1.1 | reverse complement strand
GTATCAGTCAGGTTGCCCGACAGCGTCACCGAGCCGCCAGTCATGCTCTGGATCGAAACAGCCGCGCCGGTGCCGTTGCTGTTGATGGTGCCGGCATAGGAGATGATCGCGCTGCCGCCGCTCCCGGCAGTCGTCGAGCCGACATTGAAAGCCGTGTTCGCGCCGGTGTTGGTCAGCGTGCCGTCGCCAATGGTCACCGTGCCGGTCAGGTTCTGCAGGTTGATGCCGCCGCCGGTCAGCGTGCCCGCCGGACCGCTGTTGGGCAAGCTGCCACGCGTGACCGTGATGTCGCCGCTGCCGCCATTGGCGTCGAGCAGCGTGCCGGCGACGTTGATGTTGTTGTTGGTGATCGACAAATTGGTGTCGAGGCCGACGACCTTGAACGCTGTCTGGCCCACGGCGACATTGCTGACCGTGACGCCTTCGATGAAGATGCCGCCGGTATTGACGAAGCCAGCCGCGCTCCCGTTGACGAGGAAGACCGAGCCGCTGCCGCCGCTGAAGTCGAAAGCGGTGTCGCGCACCTGGTTGTTGCCGAGCAGATGCAGGGTATCGCTGCCCGTGCTCTTGACCACGCCCTCATCGCCGGTGACGTTGCCGCCAGTAGCGCCGAGATTGCCCTGGACATTGACCGGCTGGACGGTACCGGAGGTGAGGATGGAGGCGCCGTTGCCGAAGCCGATGATCGACTGGCCGGAATCGAGCGTGAACGGGGTGCCGCTGAGATCGACGGTGCCGACAAAGGCGAAGTTCAGCGTGCCGGTCATGGCATCGGCCTCGGCGACCGTGTAGGTGGTCACGTCGGCGCTGAGCCCGTCCGTGTTGGCGTGGACGATGCCACCGCCCTGGGAAATCATGATGGTCCCACCGACCGCGCTGGCCAGATGGGCGGCGCCGGTGAAGTTGACGTCGTCGAAATCATAATTGCCGAGCGTCGGATCGAGCCCGATCGTGTTGACGGTGTAGCCGCCGGCGGCGGCGCTGATGGAGGACTGCAGCCCATCGGCGGACGTGCCGTCGCCGAAGGTGAAGTTGGCGTTGGCCGAGGTCGCGGTGGCGCCGCTCGACGACAATTCGACGCCGACGCCGACATTGGAAATGCTGGAGCCGCGCAGGAAGGTGATGGTCTTGTTGCCGGTCGTCGACGACAGGTCGATGCCGCGCGAGGTCAGGCTGCCGGTGCCGGTGATCGTGGTCAGGCCGAAATCGGCCCTTGTCGAGGAACCGCTCGAGGAACCGCTGAAGTCGATGCCGGTCTGGTTGGCGCCAACCTCGTCGATCGTGGTCGTGCCGAAGCTGATATGTTCGTTGATGTCGAGGAACTCGATGCCGGCGGTGCTTGCCGCTCCCAGCGTAACCTGGGTTGTGCCGAAGGTGACCGTGCCATTGTCGGCAATGAAGATGCCGGTGCCGCCAGGCGTCGTCACGGTGACCTCGCCAAAGCTCGCCGATGCCGTGCTGGCGACATTGGTGACGGACAGGCCGGTGCCCGTGGCATTGGTGATCGACAGCGGCGCGGTCACGTTCAACGTCGCGGTGCCGCCGAGGCTGCTGACAAGCGCCCCGCCGCCACCCGTCGCCGACAAGGTCGGGCCAGTGAAGCTGATGGCGCCGCCGGCCGGGGTCAGCGTCGATCCGACATCGAACAGATCGCCGGTGCCGGTCGAGGTGACCGTACCGCTGAAGGTCACCGAGCCGCCGGTGGTGCCGTCGACCTTGACCGCCGCGCCTGGCGCGGTTGCCGAGCTGGAGATGTTGGCCGCTACGCCGACTGTCGCGCTGCCGCCGGAAACGACGACACCGTCGCCAGCGCCCGAATTGGTGATGGTGCCGCCGAGGATCGTGATCGAGCCCGTATTGTTGGTCAGGCTGACATCGGTGCCCGCGACATTGGTCGCCACCAGATTGGTGATGGTGAAGGTCGATGACGAAGCGTTGATTGCAAGGCCGTTGATGCCGGCAGCGGTGCCGCCGACAGTGACATTGCCACCCAGGAACTGGCCGCCCGAGACGGCATTGAAGTTGAGCGCCGTGGCCGTCGCAACGCCTGTCGTGATGCTGTCGAACGCCATGCCGCCGGTGCCGATGGTGATGCCGTCGAGATTGATCGCCCGGCCGGTGCCGGTGGTGATCTGCTCCGTGCCCGCGGCCGCGACTGTGATCGTGCCGCCCCCGGTGGCATGGAAGCGGGTACGGGTCGTCGTGGTCAGGTCCAGCCCGCCGGTGAATTTCACCGTGCCGCCGGTGTTGGCGGACAGGTCGATCGCGTTGGCCGAGCCCGTGCTGGCGGTGATCTTGCCGCCGAAGGTGGCGGTGCCGCCGGTCTGGCCGATGATCCTGACCGCGTTGGCCGCATTGGCCTGGTCGATCGTGCCGTTGTAGGTGACGTTGGGCACCGCACCGTTGATGTTGAAGGCTACATCGCCCGTGTTGGTGATGGAACTCGCGGCCGCGAAAGTCAGCGTGCCGCTCGAGCCGCTCCAGATGGCCACGCCCCTGCCGCCGCCACTGATGTCGAGATCGTCGAAGGTGGCGATGCCGTCGAAATTGTTGGCGAACAGCCCGACGCTGGCGGCACTGGTAATCTTGGTGTTGCCGGTGAAATCGACGGTCGCGTTCGAATCGACAAGCACGATGCCGGTTTGAGATGCGGTCTGGACGGTCAGGTCGTCGACCGAGACCGTGC
>NZ_RZPF01000809.1:0-2700 GCF_004022735.1 Mesorhizobium sp. M7A.F.Ca.AU.001.01.1.1 | reverse complement strand
GGCCTCGCGGGTTTCATGCTCAGCGCTCAAACTGCGACAGGAAATCCCAACGCAGGCGCCTCTTTCCTGATGCTGACCTTCGCTGCCGTGGCGCTCGGCGGCACGTCGCTGAGCGGTGGGCGCGGCAGTGTCATCGCCAGCATCATCGGCGCCGCCACGCTCATGTTGCTGCAGAAGGTGCTGTTCGCCGGCGGCGTGTCGTCCTTCTACACCGGCATTTTCCAGGGCGTGGTGCTCGTGCTGGCGGTGGTGTTTGGAAATGTCGTGACGCATTTTGTTGAACGAAGAGGTGCAACGTGACCGAAGCGCACCCTCCCGGGGCGGCTGTAGCCCCTGCCCCGCGGGCCCAACGGCACACGGAACGTGTCGCCGACAATAGGCGTACCGCACGCTTGCGGCCAGAGACAATCACGGCGGTCTGCGTGTTCGGTATCAGTATCCTGCTGGTGCTGGGTTCACGCTTCGTCAGCCCGGCACTCGGTTCATGGGATCACGTCAACACCATAATCCTTCTGGCGTCGTTCCTGATCGTCGTGGCCTTCGGCCAGGGGATCGTCATCATGATCGGAGGTCTCGACCTTTCAGTCCCGGCGCTCATAACGCTTGGCGGCGTGCTGACGACCAGTTGGATCGATGCCTCCAGCGGCATGAGCTTGCCGCTGATACCGGCGATCTTGCTGATCTGCGCGTGCATTGGCGGGATCAGCGGCCTTGGGGTGACCTTGCTGCGTATCCCGCCCTTCATCATGACCATGGCGACGGGGATCATCACCGCTTCCGCAGCACTTGGGCTTACGAGCGGCACACCGCGCGGCGCGGCTCCCCCAATCCTGACCGCTCTGATGAAAGCGAGTTGGATCGGCATCCCGGTCATCCTCCTATTCATCCTGGTTTTCGCCATCCTCGGCTCAGTGCTGCAGGGTCGAACATCCTACGGTCGCCGCCTGACAGCCATCGGCGCGAATCCGGTCGCGGCTCATGTCGCGGGCATTGCAGTGCGCAGTTCGGTTCTGATCGCCTATATGCTGAGCGCAGCCGCATCCGGGTTTGCCGGCATGATGCTGGCGGGCTACGCAAACGGCGCAACGCTGCGCATGGGCGACGACTATCTGCTTCCCTCGATTGCGGCCGTCGTCATCGGCGGCTCGTCCATTCTTGGTGGCAGCGGCTCTTTCGTCGCCACGATAGGCGGTGCCATCCTGCTCACCGCGTTGAGTACGGTGATCTCGGCGCTTGGCATTCCACAGGGCTGGCGCACGGTCATCGAGGGCTCGATCATCCTCATTGCCCTGCTCCTGCTGAGGGAAAACACCTTCGCGTTCCTAAGACGCCGACTGGCGCGGTAAAGACCGCCCGCGCCCGGCGATCCGGGACGTTCAGTGAGAACGTTCCCATCAACAAGCGGTCAACGATCTGGGAGACCTTCGATGCCAAACTGGAAGAGAAAACTAAGTCTATGCGCAGCCGCTCTTTGTACTGCCGCGGTCAGCCTTTCGCTCACCGCCCCGTCGGCGTCAGCGCAGGACAAGAAGTTCAAAATCTACCTGAGCATGAGCTACAGCGGCAACTCTTGGCAGTCGGAGGCAGCCAACATCGTCAAGGCGCTTGCCGCCACCCCACCCTACGACAAGACCGTGGAACTGACCCAGGTGATCTCGGGCACGGATCCCCAGGCTCAGATCGCTGCGTATGAGAGCATGATTGCCGCCAAAGCCGACGGCATTATCAGCTTTCCGATTTCTTCCACCGCCCTCAATCGCGTCATCCACAAAGGCTGCGAGAAGGGCGTGAAGTTCTTCATGTACGACGCGACGGTCACCGAGCCCTGCGCCTACAACGTCAGTTACATTACCGCTGGCTTTGGCGAGAACAGCGCTCAGGCCCTGGTCAATGCGCTCGGCGGCAAAGGCAAGATCTTCCTCAGCCGCGGCGTTCCCGGCAACTCGGTCGACAAGCGCCACACCGATGGAGCCATGTCGGTCTTCAAGAAGTACCCCGGCATACAGGTCGTGGACGAATACTATTCCTTCTGGGACGACCGTACGACCCAGCAGGAAACAGCCAAGGCGCTCGCAGCGCATCCCGACGTCGACGGCATCTGGGCTCAGGCCGGTGAATACGGTGCGATCCAGGCCCTCATGGACAAGGGAAGCAAACTGGTGCCGATGACGGGCGAAAACTCGAATGGCTTCCGCCTTGCGCTGGCCAATCCAGATTTCCAGAAGCGTGGCCTGAAAGGCGTTTCCGCCGGCTCGCCGCCGGCCAGTGCTGGCTATGCTTTCAAGCTGATGATGGAAGCCCTGACTGGAAAGCGCGATCTCAAGCCGGGCAACATCGAATATCCTCTGCCATGGGTGCCCGCCGACCAGGTCAAGCTGTGCAAAGGCCAGACGTTCGAAGATGGTTGCAACGCCTTCCCGGAAGGCGTCGTGCCCAGTTCCTTCGTGACGGAGGTGTTCAGCCCGACGCTTCTGCCGGAGCTTTCCATCCAGTCGGCGCTTGAAGGCAAGCCAACCCCAGGCGCGACCATCCAGCCTTTGCCGGCCGATGTTCCGAAAGCCGCCGACGAGCCCGGCATCAACTGCCAGAAATGCGAGCCGCCGGCAGACCAGTACAAGCTCACCAAGGTTCAGCCAACCGTCAATCCGTAATGGCCAAGGCGGGCGGCGTCACGCCGCCCGCCCCACCTTTTTCAAGAAC
>NZ_RZPF01000808.1:0-2702 GCF_004022735.1 Mesorhizobium sp. M7A.F.Ca.AU.001.01.1.1 | reverse complement strand
GAAATGATAGGGCCATGATTTTTCAAACTCCAATGGTGCGCACAATCGCGCGGGATAGTTTCAGGCGCGGATAACACCGCAATCTTTGCCGCCGACAAATCGGCCGCCTGGGAATATGCGCCAATTCGGCGCAAGGTGATTATGGCGCGGCGCGTCTAGTTTGATGCTGCAGCGAATGGCGCGCGCCTCTTTCGCTTCAATGATATCGGACGCAAGCCAAATCGCGTCGAATTGGTCGCGCAACGTTTCGCGCGCGGTGTCGAGCTCTTTCCGGTTTCCGATAATCATTTGCCCGACTCCCATGGCGTTATGAAAACGCGCACCTTTTCCGTGCCTGGTATCGGATGAATGGTTATCAGCCATTCCAGCGGCAAAAGACGAATGGCGGATTCAGCGGCCGCGCGATTTTCAAAAGTCACAATCATTTGCCCGACTCCAGTTCACAAGCGCGCGGCGCATTGGCAAGCATGGCGGCAAGGTCTTTCGGAATGTCGGAAGGAAGAGCGGCGGCAATGGCCGCGCCGCAATCTTCATGCGTCAAACCATGGTCAAGCACATAGGCGTTGACGTGGCCATTGATGGTGAGGAAGGCGACTAGGGCGAATGTCATGGCGCGCCTACCAATCGTTCGCTGTCATGGTCTGAAGGCTTGCCAGATAGGCGCGCGCCTCCAGCATGTCGGCATTGCGCGCTGTCCAATAGGCTTCATGCGCGCGCCTTGCGTCTGCCGCCGCGCCGACTGGCTGGAAGCGCTTGGCAACGTAGATTGAGCCGCCAAGCCGTCCGACTCGCCAATGATACAAGCCGCCGATTTTCCGAATTGAGATATTGAACATTGTCGTTCTCCAGTGTTTCGCCACGATTGGCAGGATGGAAGGAAAGGCGCGCCTAGAGCGCTTCCGCATAAGCAAGGGCTTCAGCCTTGCTCTTGAACGTATCGTATTTGGCAAGGTCGCATTCATTGCTGCCGACGATGGGAAGGACGCTCCAGCGTGACCACGGTGCATTGTCTTTCCCAAGGTTCGCAACGTGCTTGCCGTCGCGCATCATGTCCCAATGACGGCGCACATTGCCCATATTGGTTGTGCGTTGTTCGGTCAGCGTGATCATTGTTCAGACTCCAGTGTCAGCGCCACGATTGGCGAAAGGGTTAGAGACAGCGGCCTTCCGTTTGGCAAATGACCGCGCCTTGCACTATGGCATACAGAATGAACGCGCACGGCGGCGCAAGCATCATGCACAACACAGCCACAAGCGCCCGCTCACGAATGACAGTCCAACGCCGTGCGCTGGCGCGCTTGGCGCGGCGGACTTGGTAGCGGCTGGGCTGGGTCATTTCGTTTCAGGCTCCGGTTGCGCCACTGTCGGCGGGGTAGAAAGGCGCGCCTTGCGGCGCGCCCATGCTTGTCAGTCGAGATAGGACAGATACTCGTCAAAGGCCGCTTCACTGCCGCATGTCGCTTCGTAGTTCATTGCAAAGCGGATAGCCGCGCGGCGGCTGAACGTTGCCAGCGTGATGTAACGAAGGGCTGCGAGGTGCGGTGTCATTAGTCGGGCTCCGTGGTCAGTCACAATCGACTATCCACACCTTGCCTATGCCCGCGCGCCTTGTCAATAGAATAAATGCATATCGCATATTAATAAGCGTATGCCGTGCCACGCCGCGCCGTCCAGCTGCAGCGCATGGCCGCGCCGCGCTTTGCCAGGTCGCACCGCGCCGCGCCGCACGGCCAAGCTCATGCCGTCGCCTTCATTCTCAATCGGATCAATCGCAACCGCGCCTCGTCGCCTTGCCGTGCCGCCGCTCGTCGTCGTGCCGCTCGTCGGTCTCGTCGTCGTCGGGTCGCACCTCGTCGACGCCAGGCCGCCGGCGCCTCGAGGGGGTAGGGGGTGCCGGTTAAACCCGCGCGCGCGCGCCTCCCGGACCGAGTTGCCAGCCAAAAACGGGAGACTCCACGGAAAGAATTTTCGTCCAGGAAAGAAAAACATTTTGCCGCCCGGCACGCGGAAGCCCATAGCAGCCAAGGCGTAGAAGGATTTTCGACCGTGACAAGAAACAGCCGGCCGCCGCGGTTCAAGCCCTTCCAGGCACCGATGGCGATCGCCGTCCAGAAGCTCGTGAAGGCTGGGAATTACCGCGGCTCGCCTCGAGATAGAGGGTACGATTCCAAATGGGATAGGCTGTCGATCGCCTATCGAAAGCGGCATGTTTGCTGCGCCTGGTGCGCCCAGCAAGACCGTGACACGCTGACGGATCTGGTCGACCACATCATCCCGGTCGTGGATCGGCCAGATCTGAAATACACCTGGTCGAACCTCTGGGCCCTATGCAAGCACCACCATGCTCAGAAGGGCGTGATGGAAGTCTATGCGCGGGAAAATGGGCTGCTGAATATGCTGCCCGAGTGGTGCCGGCAGCCGGAAAAGCGGCCGCTGCAGTTCCGACCAGTCGCATAAAATAAAATGTGATATGCATATTGCATTTATAGAATGATGGGCGTATTTAATTTCCGACCTGAACATTAATGCCCTAGCGGTCGGATATTCATTCAGTGAACAAAACCCGGTCTATCGACGCTCCAGAGGCCATTTCCATGTCTGCCGCGGAGTTCAAGCGGTGGCTTTCGGCGATGAACTACACCGGGCGCGCCGCCGCGAAGGCGTTGGGCATCAGCGCTGCGTCAGTCGTGAACTATCAGGCC
>NZ_RZPF01000807.1:0-2702 GCF_004022735.1 Mesorhizobium sp. M7A.F.Ca.AU.001.01.1.1 | reverse complement strand
CTTCGATGCCGCGTAGAATGCTGCCCGGCTCAGGACGCGCGGCGTCAGGGAAAAAATAGGACATGGTTGCTCCATGAAGTGAAGGTCGCGCCGTTGCCGGTCGCGAGCAGTTAGATCTTTGGATGGGTACGCCCACGAAAGGTTCCGCCGGGCAAACAGGCTCAGGCCGTCAGCGGCGGCGCGCGCGGGTTCGACGGCGAGCGCTCACGCGCAAAGTCGAGATGGATGGCCGCCGGGAAGACAAAGGCGACCGTTTCAAAGGAAAGGCTGCCCGGCGCCAGACCGGCATTGGGCGGCGGCGCAAAGGCCGCCGAAACCATGCTGCAGCCGAGCACGCAGCATGCCGGCAGATGGGACGGCGGCTGGTTGCCGCCCGGAAGCTGGGTTGCGCCTTCATGGGTACAGATGACGTTGCCAAAAGCGTCGAGTTGCGATGCATTGGGACCGGCGCCGAAGGCGAATGCACCAAGCGTCGACTGGAGCAACAGCAGATAGGCCGCGACAAGCGCGACCGGCATGCTCCATCGTCTCCTCGATACGCCCAAAGCCCTGCCTCTTCGCAGCAACCAACCATATCTAGCACGGGGCCGGCGGGTGGAAAATCGCCAAATCGCCGCGGCGGCAACGCGGCAGGCCCAAGGCATGTCGCCCAGAAGTGTATAGCGGTTTTGGGACAACATGCATGAAACAGGGCTCCGAGCCGCGATGCGGCTCAGTGTTTTTGCAGCGACCGGCTCTCCGGGATCGAGGTCAGCAATGTCTGGCGCGCCGACTTCAAATGCTTGCGGCAAGCGGCGTCGACCTTGCCGAGATCGCGTGATTTCAGCGCTTCTATGTAGACCAGATGCTCACCGATCGCGACTTCGTTGCGCTCGCGTTCCTGCGCCTTGTTCCACTGGTAATGGTAGTGGAAGATCATGGCGATGACATCGTAGAAATCGACGATGAAGCGATTGCGCGATGCCCGGTGGATCAGCCGGTGGAAGCGCTCGTCGAGTTCGGAGAACTCGGTGAAGCGGGCGGCTATGTCGTTTGCCAGCTGGCGATGCTCGTCTTCCAGGCGGTCGAGATCGGTCCAGACTGCGCTGTCCTGCGGTAAAGCGGCAAAGGCGGCCGCCGAGCGCAGTTCGAACATCTCGCGGATTTCGGTCAGCTCCAGCGCGAAAGCGCGCGTAAAGCCCTTCAGCACCCAATGACTGTTGCGACGTTTCTCGATCAGGCCGAAGCGGGAGAAGCGGATCAGGAACTCGCGCACGCTGGTGGTGCCGACGCCGATCTCGCGCGCCAGTTCGAGTTCGTTGATCTGCATGCCGGCTTCGGCGCCGCCGGCGAGCAGCCGACGCATGAACGACCGTTCGATGATCTCGGCCAGCGTGTCTGTCTCTTCCTCGGGGAAGAAATCATCGGGAAGCGGTTCGCGCAGCACCGTCTTGGCGCGCTTGTTCCAGGCGATCAGCCCGGTCTCTTCCATGCGCGCGAGAATGGTGCGCACCGTGGTCCGGCTGACGCCAAGCAAGGTGCCCAGTTCCGGCTCCGAAGGCAGGCTGCGCGTTTCGTCGAGCAGCCGCAGGCAGCGGTTGTAGGCATCCTTGTAGACGTTGTTGCTCTTCGACATCCCTGACCCGTTGCACGCCGTCGCTTGCAGCGGACGGTTTGAAGCGCAATATGACGTTCGCATGGCTCTGAGAAGCGAAATTGCTTCCCGGAACAACCCGGAGACATGCGGAACTCCCCACGAAAAAACAATTGACGCAAAACTGTTTTTTCACGATAAAAGACAATATCTCTAAACAGGCGCGTGTCAATCCGCCCCGCGCAACCCAGGATCACCCAGGAAACCGCCCGTGAACGCCTCCAACTGCATTCTTCTGTCCCCCGCCGACAATGTCGCCGTCGCCAACGGCCGCATCGAGATCGGCACCGCGCTGCCGGGCGGTGCCGTCGCCAGTGCGCTGATCGAGCCCGGCCACAAGGTGGCGATCAAGCCGATCGCCGCCGGCGAGGCCGTGGTGAAATACGCCCAGGCGATCGGTCGCGCGACACAGGACATCGCAGCCGGCGAGCACGTGCATTCGCACAATCTGGTTTTCGAATCCGGCCGCTTGCCGGTCGTGCCGCCGAGCGAGGCCGAGCACGCGACGGAGGCCGACCGCGCCCGCACCTTCATGGGCTATCGCCGCGCCGATGGCCGCGCCGGCACGCGCAACTTCATCGGCATCGTCGCCAGCGTCAATTGCTCGGCCACCGTCTGCCATTCCATCGCCGATACCGCCAACCGCACGCTGTTGCCGAAATACCCCGGCATCGACGGCTTCGTGCCGATCGTGCACGGCCAGGGCTGCGGCATGAGCGGCACCGGCGACGGCATGATGGTGCTGCACCGCACGCTTGCCGGCTATGCCCGCCACCCGAATTTCGGCGGCGTGCTGATGGTCGGCCTCGGCTGCGAGGTCAACCAGCTCACCCTCTACGGCCAGAAGGGCGTCGCTGCCGGCAAGCGCCATTTCAACATCCAGGACGCCGGCGGGTCGCGCAAATCGGTGGAAAAAGCGATGGGCGTGCTGGCCGAGATCGCCGAGGAAGTCGGCCAGTTGAAGCGTGAGCCGATCCCGGTCAGCGAGATCGTCGTCGGCCTGCAATGCGGCGGCTCCGACGGCATGTCGGGTATCACGGCCAATCCGGCGCTGGGCGCGGCTGTCGAC
>NZ_RZPF01000806.1:0-2705 GCF_004022735.1 Mesorhizobium sp. M7A.F.Ca.AU.001.01.1.1 | reverse complement strand
GCCTTGGCCTTGGCGGCACCGCGCCATTTTTCCTTGATCTTGCCGCCCCGGACGTCGTGCTCGGCGCCGCCCAGATAGGAGCCCTCGATCTCGGCACCGAGAACCGCTGGACCCATCTGCTGGTTGTAGCCGGCCTGAACGCCGCCGCTGAGACCATTCCTGCCGGCAAACGGGTTCGGCATCCCGGTGAACGCCGTGCCGCCATGCACGCCGACATAGGCGCCGCTCCACTGGAACGCGGGGGGATCATTGTAGGCGGGCGAAAGGTCGGCGGCCATCGCCGGCCCCAGGAGGTACATGGCAAGGGCACTTGCCGTCAGGATGATCTTTGCTTGAGAGAACACTGCATTACTCCAACACACGCGCGCATCCGGCAATCGATGCGCAGGTTTCCCGAAGAACTCGACCGTTGAGGCGGTCGGGCTCCGATTTGGTGTCTTTCAGGGATGGTTGCGCGGTCCTGGGACTGGCTTTCGCCAGTTGTGGTAGGGGGTCAGATCGCCCGCGCGGCCAATCGCCTGAAAGACGCCGACCGTCTCGCAGGCGAAAATTGCACGCACATTGCGGGAAATCGAAAAATGAAGGTTTTTCGCTTTGTTTTCAATAAATTAAAGCGATGTTGTTTACGCAAATTTAACAGTCTGGCGCGGGTTTAGTCCGTTTGGCAGCACAAGCCTGCCATGCAATCGCGCGGTGCAGGCCGTTGGCATCCCGCAAAACTCCCGGCTTGAAGCGGACAAGCCAAGTGCGTATGTCTGGCCGACGCCCTCGAGCCTGGGTGCCTCAATCGGGAGACGAGCCTTGTCCGCACTGACGCGCTTTCTTGGCGACTCGCCGCTCAAGGTGATCCTGAAACTGCTGGTGGTGTCTTTCCTCGTCGGCCTGGTCATGAATGCCTTCGGCTGGTCGCCGATGGATGTGCTCTACGGCATCCGGAAGTTCTTCATGGACCTGTGGAATCTCGGCTTCCACGCCATCGACCGCTTCCTCGGCTATATCCTGCTGGGCGCGGCTATCGTCGTGCCGGCCTTCATCCTGCTCAGGCTTGCCAACTACCGGAAGTAGAGCATGATCCCGAAAAGTGGGAACCGGTTTTCTCGGACAAACGGAAACCGTTTGTCCCGAGATCATGCTTGAAGAACTACCGGGCGTAGCCTGCGGCGACCTCGAACAGGATGGCGTGGCGCGCGGCAAGGGCGGGCACATCGGTGGAATAGCCACCGCCGATGACGCCGCAGACCGGAACGCCCTGCGCGCGAAAATGGCTGATGACCATGTCGTCACGGGCGCGCAGACCGTCATCCGACAGCGACAGCCTGCCAAGCCGGTCATCTGCATGGACGTCGACGCCGGCATTGTAGAACACGATGTCCCAATGCGCCTGGGCGGACAGCTCCGGCAGGATGGCGGCGAGCCTCTCGAGATAGGCAGCGTCACCCGTGCCATCGGGCAGCGCGACATCGAGGTCGGAGGCGATCTTGCGCACGGGGTAGTTGCGGTCGCCATGCATGGAAAAGGTGAACACGCGCGGGTCATCGGCGAGAATATCCGCCGTGCCGTCGCCCTGGTGCACGTCGAGATCGACGACCAGGATGTTTCGTGCCGCGCCTTCGGCCAGCAGCACCAATGCGGCGACGGCGACATCGTTGAAGGTGCAGAAGCCCGCGCCTTGCGCGCGCCGCGCATGGTGGCTGCCGCCGGCAGTGTTGCAGGCGATACCGTGGCGCAAGGCCAGCCGCGCCGCCAGCACCGTGCCGCCGGTGGCAAGCTGCGCGCGCAGCGAGACGCGGGGGCCGATCGGAAAACCGATCTCGCGTTCGATCTTTTCGGGCACGCGGCAGTTGACGACCTGGTCGACATAGTCCGCCGCATGGGCAAGCTCCAGCCATGAAGCCGGCGCCGGTTCGGCGGTGCTGAGCGCCTCGGGGCCGGCGAGGCCGCGTGTCCGCAGCGCCTCCATCAGCAGGGGATATTTGCTCATCGGAAAGCGATGGTTGACGGCGAAGCCGGCGTCGTAGTCGGGATGATGGACGATCTGCAGAGGCATGAACTCGTATCCGGCTGGCTCACGCCAGACCGGGATTTCGGTTGGCCGTCAAGGGATAGGTGATTGCGCGGTGGCCGGAAAATGGGGCACATCGACGGTTCCATCAAGCCGCAATCAGCAAGGCAGCAATCCTTGGACAAAGGTGCAACCCCAGCCGACGCCGGATCCCCGATCCTCTCGGGATCGCCGATTCACTCCGGATCATTTGTCGTCACCAACCGCTCCGTGCTCGCCATCGCGGTGCCGATGACGCTAGCCTATCTGACGACGCCGATGCTCGGCCTGGTCGACACGGCTGTCGTCGGCCAGTTCGGCGATGCCGCCTTGCTTGGCGGCCTGGCGGCCGGCGCATTGATCTTCGACGTCGTCTTCACCTCTTTCAATTTCCTGCGCTCGGGCACCACCGGCCTTGTCGCACAGGCGTTCGGGCGTGGCGATGCCCTGGAGGAACAGGCGGTGTTCTGGCGCGCCGTGCTGATCGCGGTTATCGCCGGCATCGTGCTCGCTGCCCTTGCGCCGCTGGTCGCCATCGCCGGGCAAAAATTCATGGGCGCCGAACCGCGCGTCAGCGAGGCGATGGGCGTCTACATCAGGATCAGGCTGCTTGCAGCCCCCTTTTCGCTGATCAACTACGCCATCCTCGGCTACGTGCTGGGGC
>NZ_RZPF01000805.1:0-2706 GCF_004022735.1 Mesorhizobium sp. M7A.F.Ca.AU.001.01.1.1 | reverse complement strand
GACGACAGGTGCACGTCGCATTCGATGGCGTAGCCGCGTTCGGCGGCTGCGGCAAAGGCCGACAGCGTGTTTTCCCAGCGCGTCTTGTTCATGTCGTGGAAGCCGCGGTGGGCAACGGGCCGGGCGGTCAGCCAGGATAGCTCGGTCATATCTGTACCCTGGCTCATGCGACTTCGAAGATGGCTTCGATTTCCACTGCGGCATTAAGCGGCAGGCAGGCCGTGCCGACGGCGGAGCGTGCATGCTTGCCGCGCTCGCCAAGGGCGGCGACCAGGAAATCGGAGGCGCCGTTGGCAACCAGATGCTGCTCGACGAACTCGGGTGTCGAGGCGACGAAAACGGTGATCTTCACCAGGCGGCTGATCTTCTCGAGGTCGCCGAGTGCTGCCTTGGCCTGCGCCAGGATGTTGATCGCGCAGTATTTTGCCGCATCCTTGCCGCCTGCGGTATCGAGATCGCGGCCCAACAGCCCGCTCGCCTGCAGCTTGCCGTCCTTAAGCGGCAATTGCCCGGCAGTGAACAGCAAATGGCCGGTCCTGCAATAGGGCACGTAGTTGGCGGCGGGCGCGGCGGCGACGGGAAGCGTCACACCCAGATCGCTTAGCCGCTTTTCGATTGTTTCACTCATGGTATTTCCCTATTGCTTGGTGACGCCGCGCCGGCCGGGCCGAAATTGCTATTTTTGCCTCGCTTCCGCCACGACTTTTTTTAAGCTGGACCATCTTTCCCTGCGGCCTGCCATCAGTCGCGACGATCGGAGTACCTCATGCGCGCAACGCGCCTCGCATTCCATGCCGTCCTGTTGTCGGGGATATTCTCGATAGGCCCTGTCTTCGCAGCGCCGGCGCTGCAAGCCCACCGCGCCGTCTACGATCTTACCCTGAAAAAGGCTTCCGATCAGTCCGGCATCACGGGCATATCCGGCCGCATGGTCTATGAGTTCAACGGCTCGGCCTGCGAAGGCTATACGGTGAAATTCCGCTTCGTCACCCAGATCGTCACCGCTGACGGCACGAAGCTGACGGACCAGCAGACGACAACTTTCGAGGACGCCGAAGGCAAGACCTTTTCGTTCGTGACGAAATCCTTTTCCGACCAGAACCTCGACAAGGAGGTCAAGGGCATAGCCACGAAAGAGGCCAAGGGCCTGAAGGTCGATATCGACAAGCCCGAAAAGAACAGCGTCGAGCTGGCGACAACCCAATTCCCGACCCAGCATTTGGTCGAATTGATCGGCAAGGCCGAAAAAGGCGAGAATTTTTACGAAACCAACCTGTTCGACGGTTCCGAAGACGCCAACAAGGTGATGACCACCACCGTCGTTGTCGGCAAGAAAACCGATGCCGACAAGGCCGACCCGGAAGCTTCGGCACTGGCAAAGCTCGCCACCGACAAATACTGGCCGGTCGACATCGCCTATTTCGACGACACCAACAAGACCGGCGAAGAGGTTCCGGAATACCGTATCAGCTTCAAGCTGCATGAGAACGGCATCACCCGCGATCTCGTCATGGACTATGGCGACTTCTCGATGACCGGCAAGCTGGTCAACCTGTCGCTGTTCGACCAGACAAAACCTTGTCCCGCCAAATAGTGCCTGTCTAGGCAGCTGATTTGCCACGGCACGGCGTGGTCGTAACGAACGACTTGAACGTGCCGCAATCGTCCCTCAACCTCTTCCAGCGTCCAGGCGCGAGGGGGATCAGCTTGAGCAGGATCGATACGTTCGTCGCGCCGCGGCCCAACCCGGCACTGATCAGGGCCATGACATCCGTCAACCGGATCGTCATGCTGCGCGGCATTCCCGGGTTTCGGGATCTGTTGCCGTTCAATCGCCTGGCCGGTCTGCGCGGCGTCTCAAATGTCCGCCATATCGACTTTCCCGACGCCGATCTTGAGCGGCTGAAGGCCAGTTGCGGGGCAGGGAAGGCGACCTTCATCACGCCCAATCATCCCGAGTTCTTCACCGACTGGATGATCGACAAGGAAATCGTGTCGCAGGTCAGCCCGCTCACGGCCTCATGGGCGACCAATGGTGTCGTCAACGGCCTTGGCCGGCTGATGCAGAAGTTCTGGCTGGCCAACAATCTGATCGCCCAGATTCCCGGCAACAGCGGGGCAGCGAAGGAACACTCGATCGCCTGGGCCTTGAAAGGCCATGGCGTGCTGCTGCATCCCGAAGGCGGCGTCGGCTGGCATGCCAATGTCGTTGCGCCTTTGCTGCCGGGTGCCGTCGAGATGGGACTGGAGGCCCTCAAGCGCGGTCGGGCCACGGATCCCAATTTCAAGGTCTGGATCGCGCCCGTCGTCTGGAAGCTTGCCTTCACCGGCAACGTCGAAGCGGCACTGGCGAAGGAATGCGCCTATGTCGAGAAAAACCTCAAAATAGAACGCCAGGCGACCGACACGCTGCCGCAGCGCATTCACCATGTCTATTCGACACTGCTGGCCCGCGATGAAGCTGCCACCGGCATGCCGTTCGACCAAGGCGCTTCCTATGCCCAGCGTCAGAGGGTTTTGGTCACCGAGCTCAGCCGCCAGCTCGGCAAAAGCATCTCAGCCGACATTGATGTCACCGACATCACCGAGATTCTGCGGCGGGCGCGCCGCTGGCAGCGCGAAAACACTGGCGATGCCGAACGGCAAAGGCAGGTCCGCGCGCTCGTCGATAGGGTTCAGAGGCTGCAACGCGTCGGACCCTGGGCC
>NZ_RZPF01000804.1:0-2708 GCF_004022735.1 Mesorhizobium sp. M7A.F.Ca.AU.001.01.1.1 | reverse complement strand
TGACCCCACCATTGCCAGCCAGACCGCCAAGACCCCCCGCCATCGACAGCACACCGCCGAGCAGAGCCGCATTGGTCTGCGCCTTCGCCGCCTTCTTGGCCGCATCGGCGCATGCCGTTTCCGTCGTCGGTTCGTTCCGGGCCTTCTTGCTGCCGGCCGCGCTCGCGATCGATGCCGGCCTGTCGTCGACCTGGCCCGTTTGGCAGCCCGCAAGGGCAATGGTCAGGGCCAGGAAAATGCTCTTTTTCATGGTGCTGCTCATCATCGGGCAGCGCGCGGCGGCAGCTTGGCCTCGCGATGATCGGTCACTGCGTTGCCCAAGGCGATCGACAGCAGATAGATGCGCGGATTGAACCCTGCCGCAGCCAGTGCCGACAGCGTCTTGAACAGTTGCAAATGAAACATCGTGCCCCCCTTTGGATTGCCGCCAATGCGGTTCCGGTTCCGGAATCGCGCCGCAAACTAGGGGCATAAAAGGGGGGCAGCTTGGACAGAACGGCACTGAAAGCGGCCAAAACGGCCCGGGATTGACGTTTTGCAGGCTCCGGCGCATATGACCGCGCTCTTGGGCATGGGGGGTGTCGATGACTGCGACGATGGGGACGTCAGCCTCATTCAGGCTGGCGACGGAGATGTTTCCGGAGCGGGATCGCGTCGAGATCACGCGTGAGGTTTACGGCCGCACGGTTCTGAGGGTGGACCTCGATCCGCTGGCGCCGGCGCAGATCGACATGCGGGTGCGCGCGTTGCCAGGCCTCGGCATCGCCACCGGCAGCTCATCGGAATTCCGGGTGCATCGTACGTCGTCGCTGATCGACAATGACGACTTCGTTCTTCTGGCGGCCCTCGACGGGGGCAGTGTGATGAAGCATCGCGGCCGCGAGGAGGCGGTCGGCAACGGCCAGGCGCTGATGATGAGCGGTGAAGAGGTTGGCCTCAACCTGATCGGCGCCGGCGGGTTTCGCTTCGTCAATCTGAGTTTTTCGCGCAAGCAGCTTTCGCCTCTGATCGGCGATCCGGCCGCGGTTCTTATGCGGCCCTTGCCGACCCAAAGCGGGGCGATGCGGCTGTTGCTCGACTATATCAGCTCGATCCAGGAGGTCGGAGACGAGTTGACTGCGGAGGCCTGCCACCTTGCGGCGGCACATGTTTTCGACCTTGCCGCACTCGCCATGGGCGCGACCAGGGATGCGGCCCAGATCGCACGCGGCCGCGGCGTCAGCGTTGCCCGCTTGCGCGCCATCAAGGCCGATATCGTCGCGCATGGTGGCCATGTCGACCTGTCGGCGCAAGACGTCGCCGCCCGCCACGGACTGTCGGCCCGCTACGTCCGCAAGCTGTTCGAGAGCGATGGCACATCCTTGATTGATTTCATGATGACCCAACGGCTGGCGCGCGCCCATCGCATGCTCGGCGATCCGCGCCATGCCGGACGCAGCATCACCGCGATCGCCTACGAGGCCGGCTTCAACGACCTTTCCTATTTCAACCGGGCGTTCCGTCGCCGTTATGACGCCACACCCTCGGACGTGCGGGCCGCGGCTTGCAAGCACTGACGCCCGGCTGCCGGCCAGCGGTCCTGTGCAGCGGCTGGACTCATTTGATCGCGTTTATTCGGCGGCCTTGGCCCCGGGATCGGCAAGCTTGTCGTCCCAGGTCACCGCCCGGTAGTCGAAACCATATTCCAGCGTCGGCTTGACGATGCGGAAATAGGGCGACAGGTCGAAATCGCGCGGCGTGTAGAGCGAATGGTGGCGGATGTGCAGGATTTCCTTGCGCGAATAGTTCGACTGCGCCGAGGCGCGGCCGGGCGCACGGGTGATCTCGGGCAGGATCGGATAGCGGATCTGGCCATAGGCCTCGGCAATCAGCGTCGAGCAGATCGCCCGTGTCGGATCGCCGGAACCGAAGGCCAGCATGCGGCGGCGCCAGCGCACCGGCACCGGCGGTGTCGGGAAGAAAAAACGCAGCATGTCGAAAATGTTCTTGAGGTCGTATTTCAGGCCGAGCTTGCCGATCATGAAGGCGACGACCTTGTCGCGATCCTCCGGCGCCAGCCCACTCGCCCGGCAGATACGGGTGTTGTAGGTGCGGTAGCGCGACAATGGAACGGCGACGCAGCCTTCGCCGATCGTGACCTCGATCAGGCGCGGCCGCTCCGAGCCGTCCGCCGGCGCGGGCAAGGCATCGCCGATATAGAAGGCCGCATGCGACCAGGTCGACTGGGTCAGGTACTTGATCGCCGCCGAGATCTTCTGGTTGCCCTCGATCAGCAGGATGTCGCCGGGCTCAAGCGTGCGACGCAGCGTTTCGGCATCGGAGGGGGTGTAGGGCTCGTAGCCGGACGATTCTTCCTGCAGCCGGCCGGCAAGCCAGCGGCCAAGTCGATCCAGAAGCGTGTCGCCGGGCTCGGTCATACTCCATGGCGATTAGCATGGGCGGGTAATGAGGGCTAGCGCACGCCTTTCTTCCCCCCGTCCGGACCGAGAGGAAGAGCGCCAAGTCATCCTACGATGCCGCGGCCTCTTCCGGCGGCGCAGCCAGATCGTCGCGCGCCTTGCGGGCCAGTTTGCGTGTCGAGCGTTTGGGACTGTCGCCGAACAGCTCGGCCGCCTCGGCAAGGCAGCTCTTCTTCAGCTGCTTTTCCGACCGCTTCAAAAGCTTGGCCAGAAGTTTCGTGTCCTCGGGCGGCCCGAGCAGCTGGTCGT
>NZ_RZPF01000803.1:0-2709 GCF_004022735.1 Mesorhizobium sp. M7A.F.Ca.AU.001.01.1.1 | reverse complement strand
CGCCAGCGTCGCATTGATGTCGAGCGCCGTGCCGACCTTGCCGGTCACCGTCGCCGTACCACCGCCAAGGTTGAGCACGAGCCGGTCCAGCGTCGTTGTGCCGTTGGCAATGCTGACGGTCGAGGCCTGGGCGATGGCCGTCTTGATGCCCTGGACAGTCGCCTGGCCGGAGGCAAGCTCGATGGTCGTCGTGCCGTTGGCCACTTTCACCCGGCCGGCGGCCTGTGCCGGAATGCCCTTGACGGTTGCGCCGCCGGAGAAGCCGGTCCAGTCGCCGTCGCGCTTCAAGTCGACATCGATGCCGCTGATCACGGTGCCGCCCGACGTGACGGTGTCGGCGCGGATCTTTCCGGAGATCACGGGCGCCGCCAGATAGTTGGCGACCAGCGCATCGATCGAGACGGCTTTCGCCTGCAGGTCGCCGCGCGTAATCGATGCTGTCGCCGCCTTGATTGCGACCTGTGGCGCATTGCCGTTCTTCGAAAAGGCGATCGTGCCGCGCACATCGCCTTCGGCCTTCTCCAGGGCAAGTGCTGCCAGCGGGCCGATATCGGGCAGGTCGAGCGCGATGGTGCCGACCGGCACGAACTTTTCATCCAGCGCCAGATCGCCGGAAATCCTGTTCTTGCCGAGCGACAGCAGCAGGCCATTGATGGCGCTCTTGCCGTCCGCCGTCGCCAGCACGGCACTACCTTGCAGCGCCTGGCCGGCGACATTGCCGGTCAGCTGCACATTCGCCGCCGGATTGGTGGCATCGGCCTTGCCGGTGGCGGTCAGCTTCAGCCCGGTGATCTCTCGCGCCGCCACGAGAAGGCGGTCGCTGTCGATGGTCAACGACAGGTCCGGCGCCGCGGCCGGGCCCTGCGCGTTCAACGCAAAAGCGATGGCGCCCTTGGCGTCTTTCGACAGCAGCGAGATATCGCTCAGCGCACCCTTGATGTCGGCGGCCACCTTGTTGTCGGCAAGGCTGGCTTGCCCGTCTGCGGTCAGCGCGCCCGAGGTCAGCTTCAATCCGCCTATAGCGATACTGCCGTTGGGGTCGCGCTTCAGCGTGGCGCTGATCTCAGCGCGTTCGCCAAGCATGCCGCGTGCCGCCGCCGGCAAGGCCGACGATGGGGCATCCGCCTTCAGATTGAGGTCGATGGCACCGTCACGCAGCGATACCTGGCCGGCAACCTGGCTGTTCAGCGCATCGCTCTTGAGCGAGCCGCTGTCTATGGCAACCGCATCGGCTGTCAGGCGACCGCTGAGCGCCGCCGTGACCTTGCCGGCGATCAGCGGCGCAATCACCGGATTGTCGAGACCGACCTTGTCCACCGACACTGTGCCGGAAACTGGCCCTGCGCGGTTCTTCAGATCGAACGCATCCGAGTGCAACGCCAGGGCAAGCCCGTCCACCCTCGCTGGACTGGTGACGATCGAGGGCAGGATCGCAGAGACATCCAGGCGGGCCCGCGTGCTCTCGCCCGCCACCTTTGCCGACAAGGACCGGATTTCGATCTTGACCGGGCTCCCGGCGCTGCCGACAATCAGGGGCAGGCTGGGGCCGGATGAGATGAGATCGAGCGCAAAATCGCTGGCGCCGTTCGGATTGAGGGTGCCGGCTGCCTTGCCGGAAATCTTGTCACCGGTCAGTGTCGCCTGATGGAGCACCACGCCGCCGGCCATGGTGTAACTGCCTGCCGCGTCGACAGCCAGCGCTCCGAGCCCCGCCTGGCGAGTCTGGCTGGTTTCGACGCCAGCCAGTTGCGCATTGAAGCGGACATCGGGAGCGGCCGGCGGCCCGGTCACTCCAGCCGTGCCGCTGAGCGTGCCGACGGCGTCGAGGCCGGGCGAAAATTCATTGGCGAGCGCCGCGGGCAGTGCCGAAAATTGCGCCGCGAGGTCGAGCGTCTGACCGGCAGTGCCCGACAGCGTCACCGAACCGCCGCCGACATCGAGCGCCAGTTTCTCGATGCTGGCCGTGCCGTTGGCGATGCTCAGTGTCGACGCCTGAGCGATTGCGGCCTTGATGCCGCGAACCGTCGCCTCGCCCGAGGTAATCTCGACGCTCGTGTTGCCGTCGGCGATCTTCACCCGGCCGGCAGCGGTCGCCGGAATGCCCGCTATGGTGGCGCCGCCGGTGAAATTGGTCCAATCGCCGTCGCGCTTCAGGTCGACGCCGATGCCGCTGATTTCGGTGGTTCCGGAAGTGACGCTGTCAGCCTTTATCGAACCGGCGATCGCCGGCGCCTTGAGATAATTGGCGATCAGCGCATTGACGGTGATGGCCTTGGCCGTCACGTCGCCACGCGCGATCGAAGTGCTCTTCGCATCGATCGCGACGGAGGGCGCGTCGCCCTCCTTGGCAAAGCCGATGGTGCCGTCGATGTCGCCCGTCACCGCCTGGCCGGCGAGTGCGGCCAACTGGTCGATAGCGGGCGCGTCGAGCGTCAGCGTGCCGAGCGGCATGTACTTGTCGTCCAGCGCGAGATCGCCCGAGACCTTGTTGTCGCCCAGCGAGACCAGGAATCCGTTGATCGAACGCTTGCCCTCGCTTGTCACCAGTGCTGCCTTGATATCGAGCGGCTGGTCGTTGACGGAGCCGGTCAGCGATACGTTGGCGGCGGGACTGGTGATATCGGCCTTGCCGCTCGCCGTCAGCTTGATGCTCTTCACCGTGCGGCCCGATGCCGTCAGGCTGTCGCTATCGGCGGTAACGGTGAAATC
>NZ_RZPF01000802.1:0-2711 GCF_004022735.1 Mesorhizobium sp. M7A.F.Ca.AU.001.01.1.1 | reverse complement strand
GTGCCGGACGACCGGCCGCTGCTGATCCTGCCCGGAAAACGCGCTCTGGTGCCGACCGGGCTGATCCTGGAAATTCCCGAAGGCATGGAAGGCCAGGTGCGGCCGCGCTCGGGCCTTGCCTTCAAGCATGGGCTGACCGTCCTCAACACGCCCGGCACCATCGACAGCGACTATCGCGGCGAGGTGAAGGTCCTGCTGATCAATCTCGGCGATGAGGACTTTGCCGTGACGCGCGGCATGCGCATCGCCCAGATCGTTTTTGCCGCGGTGACGCAAGCCGCCGTGGAAGAGCGCAACCTGGCCGGCGGCACGGCGCGCGGCGCGGGCGGGTTCGGATCGACCGGCACCGCCTGATGCCTGAACTGCCTAAACTTGTCATCTTCGACTGCGACGGGATCCTGGTCGATACGGAGAACCTGGCCAATCGGCGCCTTGCCGAATGGCTGACCGCTGCCGGCTATCCGACAAGCTTCAAATATTGCCGCAAGAATTTCTCCGGCCGCAGCATGGCGTCGGTGCAGAAAGAGATCGAAGAAAAGACCAGCGTCAGGCTTGGCGCCGATTTTGTCGATCGCTGGAACGCCGGCCTGCCAGACCTGTTCGCCCACGGCGTCGAAGCAATCCCTTATGTCCGCGAATTCGTCGAGGCCGTGCGGTCAGCCGGGATCGCCTATTGCGTCGCCACCTCGGCCCGGGTGTCGAAGATGCACATCACACTTGGCCAGACCGGGCTGTTGCCGCTGTTCGAACACGCGATGTTTTCCTCGACGATGGTCGCGCGCGGCAAGCCGTTTCCGGACCTGTTCCTGCATGCTGCGAAAACCGTGGGCTTTGCACCTGCCGACTGCATCGTCATCGAGGACAGCGTCGCTGGCACGCAGGCCGGCATCGCGGCCGGCATGCGGGTGTTTTCCTATCACGCCGATCCCTATTCCGACCGCGACGGCCTTATCCAGGCCGGCGGCATCCTGTTCGACGACATGCGCGAACTGGCCGGGCTGGTGCCGATCCACTGAGCTGGCTGACGGACTGGACGGGTTGGGAGGCTGTGCTACGTTCCGCGCGCCCGACACCCTGAGGCGACCATGCCGACGAACCTGCTTCGCTTCATCCTCGCCGTGATGCTGCTGCCATTGCTGTGGACCGCAGCCGGCGCGCAAGACGCCAGCCTTCCGGAGCTCGGCAGCCCACTGCCCGGCCAAAAAGACATCACCTATCTCGACCTCGCCAGGATGATCATTCCAGACCTCGCCGCCGACAAGAATGGCTTTTACAGGGGCGGGCTGCCGATCGCTATGCGCCATATCGAGGGACCCGACAGCGGCGGCTCGCCGCCCGAAACCTCAGGCTTTTCCAATGCCTCCGTGCTTGCCATCAAGGCGGGAGGCAAGGACCGCCTGACCATGCTGTTCGATCTCGGCGATTCCTCAGACAGCGCAGAAGGCTATGCGGTGCTAGCGCTCTACGACATTACGGGCAAACCAAGGCTGCTCGACGCCGCCAATGTCGCCCTCGACCGCAGCACCTATTTCCGCGAACCCGGCAAGCTCGGCATCGGCGCCAATGATGATATCCTCATGATCGAGAGTTCGCATTCCAATTCAAACCAGAACTATATGATCGTCCCGCTGATTATGGTCGCCAGGGACAAGTTGAAGCTGATCGACATCATCTATTTGTTCGACGAGCACGTGTGTGCCTATAGCCGGACGCAGGACGTTGCCTTTAAAGCCATCGCAGAGGGCCGACGCCATGCGGCGATCAAGGTAACGGTGACCGATGCCACCGTCGTGAACGACGAAAGCTGCGATGACCAGCCGCCCAAACCTGAATCTCACGACATCTCCGTCACCTATCATTGGGACAAGACAACGTCGCACTACGCCAAGGATTCCGACGCGCTGAACAATTTGGCAGGAGAGAACGCCAAACGCTTCTGAACCAACCGCATTCGTTTGCCCGGCCAGATGGAGCAGGATAAAATCCGCTCGGCCACACCGCATATGATGGGGAACTACCATGGACAAGGGCAAGATCTTTCGCGACCTGCATGCCTCGACCTTCGTCGTGCCCAATCCCTGGGATATCGGCACGACCAAGCTGCTCGGCTCGTTCGGCTTCACGGCGCTGGCGACGACCAGCGCCGGCTTTGCCTTTTCGCGCGGCCTGCCGGACGGCGCGGTGACCTTCGACCAGATGATCCACCATTGCCGCGAAGTGACCGCGGCGACCAGCCTGCCGGTCTCGGCCGACCTCGAGAAAGGCAAGGGCGACAGCGCCGAGCAGGCCGCCGAAACCATCTTCGCGGCGGAAGCTGCCGGCCTTGCCGGCTGCTCGATCGAAGACCACACCGGCGATCCGGACAAGCCGATCTATGATTTTGCGCACGCCGTCGAACGCGTTGCGGCGGCCGTGGAAGCGGCGCGGGCCCTGAAACGCGATTTCGTCTTCACTGCGCGGGCCGAGAACTTCCTCTGGGGCAAGTCCGACCTCGACGACACGATCAAGCGGCTGCAGGCGTTCGAGAAGGCCGGCGCCGACGTACTCTATGCGCCAGGCATCGGCAACGTCGAGATGATCCGCACGCTCTGCTCTGCCGTCAGCAAGCCGGTCAATGTCATGGCGGTACCGGGCTTTACCATCGCCGATCTCGCCATGGCCGGCGTCAAGCGTATCTCGCTCGGGCCGTGGCTGACCAATTTCGCCTACGG